>JAISRV010000052.1 GCA_031273445.1 Candidatus Adiutrix sp.
GGCTTCCTATCTGTTGTCCCAGTATTGTTCAGCGGCCATTTTAGCTGATGACGCCGTGGCCGTGCTGGAAGATGTGGAAGTAGGGGAATACCATGAGTACAACTACAACTAGATTCGCCGGCCTTGACCCCGGAGAATTCGGCCTGCCGGGCGAACAGGAGCTGGCGGCCCTGGCGGCCGGATATCCGGCCGCTGAATATCCGCGGTATTCGGCGACGGATTTCAGGCCGGAGCCGACGGAATTTTTCGGCTTCAAAACCGGAAACGAGCCGTACTCCCTGCCGGCCTTTTTTACGCCCACGGTAAGCCCTTTCAACCCGGCCGCGCCGGCGAGGCCGCCCGCCCAGGCGGCCGGCCGCGAGGCCCTGCCTCGCGTCGGCGATACCCCGCTCAGCGCCATCCGGGCGGATTTCCCGATCCTCTCTGAAACAGTCGAAGGCCATCCGCTGATATGGCTTGATAATTCCGCCACTACCCAGCGCCCCCGGCAGGTCATCGACCGCATCAGCCGCTATTATGAACACGAGAACTCCAATGTCCACAGAGGGGCGCATACCCTGGCCGACCGCTCCACGGACGCCTATGAAAAGGCGCGGGCGACCGTGGCCTCTTTTATCGGCGCGCCTTCGCCGGACAACATCATCTGGGTGCGCGGCGCCACGGAAGGCTTGAACCTGGCGGCGCAGGCCTATGTGCGCCCTTTGCTGCGGGCCGGCGACGAAATTATTCTCACCCATCTGGAGCACCACGCCAACATCGTCCCCTGGCAGATCATCGCCCAGGAAACCGGCGCGGTTTTGCGCGTCGCCCCGGTGGACGACAGCGGCCAGATCATCGTTTCCGAATACCTTAAGCTTTTTAACCGCAAAACCCGTTTCGTCTCGGCCGCCCACGTGTCCAACGCCCTGGGCACCATCGCGCCCATAGAGGAGCTCATTTCCGTCGCCCACGCCCGCGGCGTGCGCATCTGCGTTGACGGGGCGCAGTCCGCTTCGCACCTCCCCATAGACGTCGCCGCCCTTGATGCGGATTTCTTTGTGTTCTCAGGGCACAAAATCTACGGCCCCACAGGCATAGGCGCGCTATACGGCAAGGCGGACGCGCTGGAGGAGGCCGCCCCCTACCAGGGCGGCGGCAATATGATTGAGGACGTCAGCTTTGAACGGACGCTGTACCGCCAGGCCCCCGCCAAATTCGAGGCGGGAACCGGCAATATCGCCGACGCCGTCGGCCTGGGCGCGGCTCTTGACTACGTCTCTTCCATCGGCTTGGCCGGCATAGCCGCCTATGAACACGAACTGCTCAGCCAGGGGACCAGGGAACTGGCCAAAATTCCGGGCTTGCGCCTGGTGGGAACCGCCGCGCAAAAAACAAGCGTGCTTTCTTTCGTGCTGAACGGGGTCAGCCTGGAACAGGCGGCCAAAGGTCTGAACAGCCGGGGCATCGCCGTCCGCGCCGGACACCATTGCGCCCAGCCCATCCTGCGCCGTTTTGGGCTGGAAGGCACAGTGCGGCCTTCCGTGGCTTTTTACAATACTCCGGGAGAAATTGAGGCGCTGGCGCGCGCCGTGCGCGAACTGGCGGGAAGCCGGTAAAAAGGTTAATTCCGGCCCCGCTTTGAGGGACGGAATTAACCGCATATGGACCCGGCTATTAAACATCGCAGCAGAGGAGCTAAAACATGCGGAAAGAAGGACGCATCCGCAAACTGGCGGATATGCTGACGGCAAGTTATCAGGAGCATGAGCGCATTATCAGGCGCGACGCCAGCCAGCAGGTGAGCCTGGCCGCGGTGACGGATATTCTGGCGGTTTTGCGCGAGCTGGTTTTCGCCGGTTTTTTCGGAAGGAAAAGGCTGAAAAGCGATTCCCTTGAATTTTATGTCGGAGAGCTGTTGGAAGAAGTAAGCCACAGCCTGCAAAAGCAGATCGCCCGCGCGCTCAGGCACGGTTCATGTCGGCTGGCCGACACGCTCGCCGCCGACATTCCGGATGAAGCGGAGCGCATAACTTACGCTTTTTTGGAGCGTCTGCCTCAGGTGCGCGCTCTACTGGCGACGGATGTGGACGCCGCCTTCGACGGGGATCCGGCGGCCTTTGACGCCGACGAGATTATCCTGGCCTATCCCGGCGTATACGCCATCATGGTCAGCCGCCTGGCCCACGAACTGTATTTGCTGAAAGTTCCGTTCATTCCCCGCCTGATGACGGAACACGCCCACAGTCTGACCGGCATTGACATTCACCCCGGCGCCAGCATAGGGCATCACTTTTTCATCGACCACGGCACCGGCATAGTTATAGGCGAAACAACGGAAATCGGCGATTATGTTAAGATTTACCAGGGCGTGACCCTGGGGGCGCTTTCGACCAGGGGCGGGCAGATGCTGCACGGCGTCAAGCGCCACCCTATCATCGAAAGCCATGTGACCATTTATTCAGGAGCTTCCATCCTTGGCGGGGCCACTCGCATAGGCGAAGGCGTAGTCATAGGCTCCAACGCCTTCATCACCAGAAGCGTGCCGGACAAAACCCGCGTCAGCGTAAAAAATCCGGAACTGCAATTTATGGAAAACAGACAGGCCCAGCCCGTGGAATTTCCTCAGGAGTCATTCTGGAGTTATGAAATTTGAAGCCGGGCATTCAAAAATTTATATTGAAGGCTGGAGTTGTGTTCAAAAAATAGTATTTTATACAAAAATTTGAACCACAGACTCTCCTTCTAGAATAAAAATTTGAACCAAAAGTCTGGGCGGCAATGGATTGCTTATAATAATATTTGTTAAATCAATATGTTATTATAAATAAAATATAGACGATCAAGATGGCACGCCGCTTGCTTATTAAACTGGCGATTGGTCATGCCAAAGGCCAAAGCTTTCTAAATAAATTCTCCTTGTTCGCAAAAGCCGAGACTACGCCCAAAGTCGCGGCTTTTGTGTTTTTGGGTTCAAGACAAATTTTTGAATCACGGCGGCGAAGCTTATCCGCCCGCCAGGCTGACCTTGTACTATAGTAGCAATAAAATTAGTATGTTACATTTATTTAGCCTTTTTAAATTTTTGGCATATCGATTGCTTATAAAAATAACTGGCCATTGCCCAAAGGCCAAACTCCAACTTGATTCTCCTTGTTGACCGAAAGCCGGAACCTGAAGTTCCGGTTTTCGTTTTTTTGGCGGCCCGCGAGTCTCGTCAATAGATTTGAAAATAATGAAGAGGCCTGTTTTTTGATAATAGTTGATAATAGTTGACAAGGACGGCTCTTTGCGTTATACTTCGATCATCCGCAATATAGTGGCATGAATTTATTATAATTTAAGGTTCAGCCTTCATTTTCGCGCGTAGCTCAGGTTGCGGCTGCGGAGATTGGGTGAACCGCTTTTTACATTAGTGCGGGCTGACGGTCCGCACGTGGTCGCATATGAGAGTATCGACAGAAAAGGTGAGCGCTATGGCCAATGATTCCAAAAAGACAGGCGCGGTTATGGTAGTGGGGGCCGGCATCGCCGGGATGCAGGCCTCGCTTGACCTCGCTGAAATGGGCTATTATGTCCATCTGGTGGAAAAGAATCCGGCGATCGGCGGGCGCATGGCTCAGTTGGACAAGGTCTTTCCCACCAACGACTGCGCCATGTGCATCATCTCCCCCAAGCTCAACGATGTGGGCGGGCATATCAATATCGATGTTCTGACCTGTTCCGAGGTTGTGGACATAACCGGCGAACCCGGCCGCTTCAAGGCCAGAGTCAAAAAAAAGCCCCGCTATATTGACGGCGCCAAATGCACCGCCTGCGGCGACTGCGCCAAAGTCTGCCCGGTCGACCTGCCCGCCGAGTTCAACCAGGGCATGAGCGCCCGCGCCGTCACTTATAAATCCTACGCTCAGGCCTACCCCAACTCCTACTCCCTGACCAAAGAGGGCGTCAGCCCCTGCGTCATAACCTGTCCGGCCAACGTCAACGCCCACGGCTACGTGTCCCTGGCCGGCAAAGGCCGTTTCCAGGAGGCTCTGGAAGTCATTATCGACGTCCTGCCTCTGCCCGGCAGCCTTGGCCGCGTCTGCGCCCACCCTTGCGAAACGGAGTGCCGCCGCCGGCAGATGGAAGAACCCGTATCCATTCGCGACATCAAACGCCTCGTTTCCGATAACGCCGACCTGAAGGCCGCGGGCGAGACCATCGTCAAAGCCGCGCCCAGGGAAGAGCGCGTGGCCATCGTCGGCGCCGGCCCGGCCGGATTGACCGCCGCCTGGCATCTGGCCCGAAACGGCGTCAAATCCGTCATCTTCGACAAGGCCTCCGTGGCCGGCGGCGCCTTGCGCACCGCCATTCCCGATTATCGCCTGCCGCCGAAAGTCATTCAGGAGGAAGTTGATTTCATTCTTGAGTTCTCCGGCGCCGAACTCAGGCTCGGCCAGAGCCTGGGTTTGGACTTCACCATCGACGACCTCTTCAATCAGGGCTTTAAGGCCGTCTTCATAGCCACCGGCGCCGGGCGCGACTACAATCTCGGCCTCCCCGGGGAAAATTCGGAGAAAGTCATTTCCTGCGGCAAATTCCTGGCCGACGTGAATCTGGGGCAGAAGCCCGACTTGTCCGGAAAACGCGTTCTGGTTCTGGGCGGCGGCAACGTGGCTATGGATGCGGCCCGGTCGGCCGTGCGCTGTGGGGCCAAAACCGTCACCATCGCCTATCGTAGACGCCGTTCCGACATGTCCGCCTGGGCTTGGGAAGTGCGCGAGGCCGAAGAGGAAGGCGTGCGCCTCATTACCCTGCGCACGCCCAAGGGCTTTGAGGAGACCCCCACCGGGGTCAAGGTCAGGCTGGCGCTGGTGGCTGTGGATAGCCGCAACTCGCGCAATTTCGCGGACGACCCCTCCGGCGATGTGATGGTCGAGGAATTCGACCTGGTCATACGCGCCCTTGGCCAGTTGCCTTCCACCGAGCTGTTCAAGAGCCAGGCCGAGGGCATCGAGTTCGGCCGGTCCGACTCGATCGTGGTTGATCCGATCACCTGCGAGACCGGCCGGAAGGGCGTTTTCGCCGGCGGCGACGTCAAGACCGGTCCCGATGTCGCCATCAACGCCGTGGCCGCCGGCAAGGAGGCGGCCGTTTCCATTCTGCGCCTTTTCAACGGCCAGGATCTGGCCGAAGGCCGCGCGCCCTTGGCCTTCACCGGCCGGGAGGCTTATCGCGACGTGCCGTTGCACGAAGCGAAAAAGGCCCGTTCTAAAATGCCGGCGCGTCCGGTCAAAGAGCGCATTGGGGATTTCGAGGAATTCGAACTCGGTCTGAGCGTGGAAGAAGGCATGGCGGAAGCGTCCCGTTGCATTTCCTGCGGCGCCTGCTGCCAGTGCTATCGCTGCGTGAAGGCCTGCCTCCCCAACGCGGTGACCCTGGAGACGCACGCTCAGAAAGAGGAAATCATTGAACTGGAAGTCGGGGCCGTGGTCATGGCCACCGGTTTCGACCCCTTCGACCCCGCCAACAGCGAGACCTACCGTTACAGCCAGTGGCCCAATGTGCTGACCTCCATGGAGTTTGAACGCATTCTGTCGGCTTCCGGCCCCTTCCAGGGCCACATGGTCCGACCCGGCGACCACAAGGAACCGGAGCGAATCGCCTGGCTCCAGTGCGTCGGCTCCCGCGACATCAACCGTTGCGACCGGCGTTACTGTTCGGCCGTCTGTTGCATGTACGCCATGAAAGAGGCC
>JAISRV010000117.1 GCA_031273445.1 Candidatus Adiutrix sp.
CCCGGCGTTCGCATCGAGCTCAGCGCGGAGATGCGCTCCACCGGCGAGGTCATGGGGCTGGCCCCCAGCTTCGGCCTGGCCTTCCTGAAGGCCCAACTGGCGGTGGGGCAGGACATCCCTCACGAAGGCGGGGTGCTCCTTTCCATCTGCGAGGCCGACAAGCCGCGCCTACCGGCCCCGGCCAAGGCGCTGGCGGCCAGAGGCTACAAGCTGTACGCCACCAGGGGCACCTGCCGGCTCTTGCGGGAAGCGGGGCTGGAATGCGAATTGGTCAACAAAATGGCCGGCCCGCGCCCCAATCTGCTGGACTGCATTTCCGACGGCAAAATCCAGATGGCCGTCAACACCATCGCCGGCCAGGGCTCGGCCAGGGACGGCCAGTTCATCCGGGCTGAAACCCTCAAACGGCGCATCCCCATCTTCACCACCATGTCGGCCCTGGAGGCCATGATCGAGGGGCTGGCGGAAAGAGACCTGGGCCGGCCCCCGCAGGTGGCGGCTTTGCAGGATTTTTACTCCGTGCTTTGACTTTTCGCCTCTGTCCGCTCTTAATGTGTTGTTCCGGGTGGGGAGCAAGGATTTTGAAATGTCCGGCAATCGTCTAAGCCTTAATATAAACGGTTTTGAATCGTTTGACGGCGGAACTGCAGGCCGAAATCATCTAACGCTGCTGAAGGAAATCAAAGAAGCCAAAAATCGCTTTCTGGCCGATGGCGGATTGTCGGCCCTCATACGGCCGGAAGTGGCCGAGTCCTGGCGGAGGTGTTCAGGCCGCCTGGACCCCTCAACCCATAAGCCGGCTCAGCCTTCCCCTAAATATGTCGCCGAATTGCTGCGGAAAAACAGGCTGCTTATCAGTCACGGCTCAACTATAATCGATTCGATCTGCGAAAATCTTGACGAGAGCATTTATTACATGTGCCTAACCGATTCCGCAGGGCGGGCCTTATATATCAACAAAGGATATTTCAACAAAAAAGGCCCTATCGATTTTTTAGCTCTCGGCGTCTGTTTTGATGAGGAATCAGCCGGCGCCAATTCCATAGCTCTGGCCTTGCTGCATAAACGCGACATGCTGATTCAGGGCGCCGAGCATTTTTTGAACCCGTCCGAGGCGGTCACCTGCGCAACTTCCATTATCCGTGATCAAGCCGGTTCGATATTAGGAACCATCACCATAACTTTCGACATCGGCCAATACAACGACCTTTTGCCGGGCTTGGCGGCCACGGCCACCAAGCTGGTGGAAGAACGGTTGTCGCGCGTCCGTTATCATGAAATACTTGACCATGTCGTCGACAACACCCACGAGTCCATCATCGTGCTGGACTCCAATCTAAAAATCATCAAAACCAATCCGCAGTTTCTACAACTTTTAGGCCTGAATAAAGAAGATATTGACCTCATCAACGTCACGGATATGTTTCAAGGCCTGGATTTCAAGAAACTGCTGATTGAAAAAGGGGCCACGGAACTCGGCGAAGTGACTCTCAAACAGCAGAATCGACGGTGCCGGGTCAATCTCCACATTTATCCGGTTTACAATGACCAGGGCCTGGACTGCCTGGTGATTTTCTGCCAGGAGATTCGTTCGCTGATTATTATGTCGCGAAAATTTTCCGGCAAAACCAATTACTATACCTTTAAAGACATTATTACCAATGATCCCCAGATGGTCAAGCTGATCGACCATTGCCGCAGGATAGCCGAATTGGATTTCCCCATCCTCATTCAAGGCGCCAGCGGCGTGGGTAAAGAGTTGTTCGCCCAGTCCATCCACAGCGGCGGCCCCCGTGCCGACAAGCCCTTTATGGCCGTTAACTGCGCGGCCCTGCCTTTGAGTCTGATTGAAAGCGAGTTGTTCGGTTATGAAAAGGGCGCGTTTACCGGGGCTCAAACCAGCAAACCCGGCAAATTTGAACTGGCCGACGACGGGACGATATTTCTGGACGAGATAGGGGAATTGCCCCTGGACGTCCAGTCCAAATTGTTGCGAGTGCTGGACAATTTTAAGGTCTCCCGCATTGGCGGCAGAGATGATAAGCCGTTGAACGTTCGGCTGGTGGCCGCCACCAACCGCAATCTGCCGGAAGAAATCGCCCGCAATAATTTTAGGGAAGATTTGTATTATCGCTTGAATGTCATGAATATCACCATTCCCCCATTACGGGAACGTAAAGGCGATATCGCCCTGCTGGCCAGACATTTTCTGTCTCAGTTGAATTTAAAAAGCCAGTCGCCGAGCCCCAAAGTTTTTCCTGACTATACGCTGGACGCCCTTAGCGCCTACCGGTGGCCGGGAAATATTCGGGAAATGCAGAATGCCGTCATCAAGGCCTATTATCTCTGTTCCGGCCATGAAATCGAGCCGCGTCACTTCTCGTTCATAACAGCCGGAAAGGACGCGAATAAGCCGAGAAACGAGGAAACGGCCAAGTCCCAACCTATTTCCTCCACAGAGCGGGACAAAATTGTTGAAGCCCTGAGCCGTTGCCGCGGAAACGTGGCTGAAGCGGCGGCCGCTTTATCCATGCCGACTTCATCATTGTATCGCAAAATAAAGAAATATGATCTCACGGCCAAAAACTTTTTATGATGCGTCCCGCTTTCAGTCAGGCCAATTACCCGTCAGGCCCGCGCTTGACGGGAAGACGCTTTTTCTTTTGGCTGCTTATAACAGTCTTAACTTGTGTTATTAAACCGGTCACAAAACCCCGTCATATTCGAAATCCCCCTTTGAGTTAATGGTTCCGCCTCTGAAGTGATGATTATCAATAATTATCACTATTGCCGATAATTATCGCCATCGCTGATAATTATTGATAATCAAGCCTCTCCTTTTCAACTATCTTCCTTAAATAACACTCTTTTATTGTTGGCGTTAATCTTGCATTTACTTATTCAACAATTGAATAACCTAAGATCGTTCCAACTCCATGCCTCTTGAAGCCTCTTGGCGTTGCTGAGCGGCAAGACGGATATTTACGTCCTGGCCCGGTGACAACAGCGTAGCCGCGCTACCGTTCTGTTCGCTTAGTTCCTTCTAACCAAGCGAAACCGTAGCAGGGCGGAGCTTTGCCACGATCTGGGACAAGAAATGAGCGTTGCCGAATATGCGGCGACCAAGAAATTATTGTTCCCTGACAAATAACCGCCGTGAGCAGGAGACGGGAGTTTGGCCGCTTGATCCACGCCGCTGGCTGCTCGCCGCGACAGCGGCTATACCTGCCCCAATGGGGCGCAAAGGAGCATTCCATGAAAAATGTTTTTTTTACTTTGATTGCAGCGGGTTTACTGTTCGGGGCGGTTCTGAGTCCGGCCTCGCCGGTTTACGCTCAAGAGGTCGTCAAAGGCGTGACCATCGTCAAGCCGGCCCAGACCGACAACCCGACGGCCCAAGCCAATGTTGGCGTGATCATTGAATATTTTTCCCTCTATCTGGGCGACCTCGACAAGTTCTACTCGTTGTGGGTCAAAGATAATCCGGCGATTTACACGCCCATGGTCGGCAAGGATGTCGCCACGGCTGCGGTTACCGAACATCTCGGCTGGGAGGCGGTCAGGGCTTTCTATGATCCTATTTTCAAAAATATGAAAGGCGCTTTTCTTTGGACCATCGACGAGTTCATCATCGGCGAGAATCCCAACGTCATCGTCACTAAAAGCCGCAGCCAGATCGACGTGACGGCCGGCGGCGTTTTCGGCGACGGCAAAAAGCTGAAGTACAACGGCGTTTATGTTCAGATATTCACTTTTGAAAACGGCAAGGTCAAGTCGTTCGAGGAATACTTCGACACGGCTTTGCTTAATTCCCAATACGGTTCATAAAGGCGGCGGTTTTATGGCGCTGAAAAATTTTGCGGAAATGCGCGGCCGCCTGGCGGGCGGGACCAAAAAGAAAATGGCTGTGGCCGGGGCCGACGACGAACATTCGGTGGAGGCGGCGGTTCTGGCGCATAAACAAGGCTTGGCCGAGCCGGTGCTGGTAGGCGACGGGACTAAAATCCGGGAGTTTTTAAAGAAACTAGGCGAGCAGCCATCGAAATACGAAATCGTCGAAGCCGCCGCCAATAAAGAAACGGCCGAGGCGACAGTGGTTCTGGCCCGAGAAAAAAAGGTTAATTGCATTCTCAAAGGCGGTCTGCAGACCGGCGACCTGATTCGCGCCGTGGTCAACAGTTCCACCGGAATAAAGACTCAGGAACTGCTGTCCCACGTCACTATTCTGGAGATACCGGCCTACCATAAACTTTTGGCGGTGACCGACGGCGCCATAGTCCCGGCGCCCGATCTAAACCAAAAACTGATGATTCTGGACAATGCCCTGAGAGTCATGCACGGGCTGGGCTACGCCGAACCCAAGGTCGGGGCGCTGGAATCCAATGAAGTGGTCAACCCCAAAATCCCCTCCTCGGCGGAGGCGGCGGCCATCAAGGAAATGAACCGGAAGGGCGAAATAAAAGACTGCCTCATTGAAGGCCCTATTTCCCTTGATTTGGCCGTCGACCCCAAAGCCTGCCGGGAAAAACGCTACCAGAGCCCAGTGGCCGGCGATGTCGATCTTTTGCTTTGTCCGTTCATTACCGTGGCCAACGCCATGGTCAAAGGCATCCAGACCTTCGGCGGCGGGACCAAGACCGCCGGGGTGGTGGTGGGGGCTTCAGTGCCGATCATTCTGATATCCAGGGCGGCCAGCGCTGAGGAAAAAGTCAATTCCATCAGCCTGGCGGCCTTGGTTTCATAAGGCGAAGGTGAATTAATGGCTGTTGAAATATTGGTCATCAACCCCGGCGGAACTTCCACCAAAGTCGGCTGGTTTCGGAACAATGAAAAAGTATTCGACAAAACAGTCGAACATGACAGCGAAGAGCTGAAAAAATTTGATCATGTTCGGGATCAATTGAACCTTCGTTTAAACGGCATCCTCCAGGCCATGGCGGAAAACAAGGTTCGGGTTCAGGATATTTCGGCCGTTTCGGCCAGATCCGGCCTTCTGCCGCCCCTGGAAGCCGGGGCCTATGAGGTCAACGAGGCCATGATCGACTGGTCGCTCAACAAGTCCCGCCTGAACCACGGCTCCGATCTCAGCGGCATTCTGGCCAGGACTATGGCTGAAAAGGCGGGGCCGAACGTCAAGGCCTATATTTATGACGGCGAAAGTCTTGATCAGTTTGGTCCGCTGGCTCGCTATTCAGGCGTGAAGATGATTCCCCGCGCCAGCCTGGGACATTTATTGAACATGAGGGAGATGGGCCGGAGAGTGGCTGAGCGCCTGGGGCGCCGTTTCGATGAGGTAAATTTTGTGGCCTGCCACATGGGCGGCGGCACGTCTCTTTGCGCTATGGAAAAAAGCCGTGTCGTCGACGCCATACCTGACGACGAAGGCCCCTGCTCAGTGGAAAGGTCCGGCAAGGTGGCGCTCAAGCACATTATTAATCTCTGTTACGATAAGCCTCGAGCCGAGGTGATGAGCCTGTTGCGCCGCGACGGAGGGCTCAAATCCTATCTGGGCACCAATGACGGCCGAGAAATCGTCCGCCGCATTGAGGCCGGCGATGAATACGCCAGAGAGGTCTTCGAATCTCTGGCCTATCAAGCGGCCAAAGCCATTGGGGAAATGGCCGTGGTTCTGAAAGGCGAAGTGGACGGCGTCATTCTCACCGGAGGCCTGGCCCGCTCCAAGTTGATCACCGGCTGGATAGAGGAAAGAGTTTCATTTCTGGCCCCCGTCTATGTAGAGCCGGGCGAACGCGAACTGGAAGCCTTGGCTGGCGGCATTTACCGAGTCTTAAAGGGCGAAGAGTCCGTGAATACTTTCACGGCCTGATCTTAAAACCGGCGCTCGGCGCCGTTATCTAAAAAGGTTAAAAAATGAGCAGTATTGATGAAATGGTCCTCAAAGCCAGGGCCGCCATGGAGAAGATTAAAGATTACAACCAGGAACAGACTGATCAGCTGGTCAAAGTCATCGGCAAGGTGGTCTATGACAACGCCGAGGCTCTGGCCAAGGAAGCGGTCGAAGAGACCAAGTTCGGAGCGGTCGGACCCAAGACCGTGAAAAACTCGTTCTTTTCAGCCGCGCTCTGGCTGAATCTCAAAGGCAAACCTTCTGTCGGCATCCTTTCGGAAGATAAAGAAACCGGCATTATGGAAATATGCCATCCCATCGGGGTGGCGGCTTCCATCACTCCGGTGACCGTGCCCAATATCTGCCCTATGGGCAACAGCATGCTGGCCCTGAAAGGCAAAAACGCCATAATTATAGGCCCCAGCCCCAATTCCAAGCGATCGTCAGGGCACACCGTCGAACTGATGCGAAAAGAACTGACGAAAATCGGCGCTCCGGCGGATCTCATCCAGGTTGTGGCCGAGCCGACTCTTGAGGCTTCCCGCGAGTTGATGAGCAAATGCGATGTGGTGGTGGCCACCGGCGGCCCCGGACTGGTCAAAGCGGCCTATCAGAGCGGCAAACCCGCCTTCGGGGTGGGCGCGGGCAATTCCCAGATGATAGTCGAGCATGTTGACGACTACACGCAGTTCGCCAAGGAAACCATCATCAGCCGCTCCTATGACCACGGCACCGCCTGTCTTTGCGTCCAGGCCATGATCTACCGCCGTGACCTGGGCGACAAGATACAAAAAGCCCTGGAAGCGGAAAAGGCTTACTTTATCAGTGATCCGGCTGAAGTGGACAAAATCAGAAAGACACTGTTCATAGACGGCGCGCATAACAAAAAATTGGCCGGCCAGAATGTCGCTGTCGTCGCCGCCGCCGCCGACGTCAAGATACCGGCCGACGCCGGCATTCTGGTGCTCAAGAGCCCCAAATATGGCCATGATGAAGTTTTGTGCGAAGAAAAGGTCTGCCCGGTCATGCTGGCCTATCCTTATGATGACTTCGACGAGGCCATAAAAATCGCCAAAGCCAACTACGAGGTCGCCGGCAAGGGGCATACCGGCGGAATATATTCCAACAATCGTGATCATATCATTAAGGCCGGCATGGCTTTCCCCGTTTCGCGATTCATGGTCAACCAACCCACCACCGACGGCGGCAGCGGCCCCCGCAACTATCTGAATCCGTCCAACTCGCTAGGTTGCGGCTCCTGGGGCAACAACAGCATTTCCGAGAACCTGACCTACAAACACCTCTTAAATATTCAAAAGGTCTCTTTCCCCGTCGACAAGCCGCCCATGCCGGCCAATCCGTGGGAATGAGACAGAGCGCAACCCCCAAGCCCGCCGCCCAAACTTGGACGGCGGCTTCATACGAAAGGATTTTTAGTCATGAAAGCTTTTGCCATTTTAGGAAAAGGAAAAACCGGCTGGGTTGATATTAAGCCGCCCGTTCCAGGCCCGCTTGACGTCATTTTGCGGCCCACCGCCATCTGCCCCTGCACCTCGGATATTCACATTGTCGATGCCCTGCCGCCGGAATACGCTCATATCATCGGGCGGCCCTTAGGGCATGAGGGCATAGGCGTCGTGGAGGAAACGGGCTCAGAAGTCAAAAAATTCAAAGTGGGGGATCATGTGGCCGGTCTGGGCATGTTCCTTGATTTTCGCTCGGACGAGGCCCAGGCCGGGCTGGCCCAGTACGATCCCTTTGGGTCTTACCCTGATCGCCTTTACCGCTATGGCGGAACTTTTGCGGAGCATATTCATGTTTACGACGCTGACGCCAATCTAGCCTTGATACCGGACAACGTCAACCCCATCCAGGCGGCTATGGTCACCGATATGATGGCCACCTCTTTCACTCAGGCCGAACAGGCTAATATTCAATATGGCGATTCGGTGGCGGTTCTGGGCATAGGCCCGGTCGGCCTGATGGGGATTTGCGCGGCCCGCTTAAAAGGAGCCGGCCGGGTGCTGGCCATCGGTTCCCGCCGCGCCTGCTTTGAAAAGGCCGAATTGTATGGGGCCAACGACTTGATCAATTACAAAAATGGAGACCTGGCCCAGCAGGTGTTGGAGGCCAATCACGGGCCGGTGGACGTGGTTCTGGTCTGCGGCGGAACCTCATCAGCCATCGGCGACGCCCTCAAAATGGTCAAGTTCGGCGGAACCATCTCTAACGTGGCCCTTTTCTGGGGCGAGGACAACACCATACTGCCCAATCAGGACTGGGGCTACGGCTGTGTGCAATTCAAGACCATCACCGGCACCCAGGTCAAAGGCGGGAGTTATTTCGTCAAAAAGCTCTTGAATCTAATCTCCTATGGCCGGGTGGACCCTGAGCCGCTGGCCAGCCATATTTTCCACGGATTCGACAAGATTGAGGAATCGTATAAAACCATGTCGGTTAAAACTCCGGACTTGATTAAACCGGTGGTTCTGATGGAGGGATTGAAACTATGAGGAGAATTATTTTAGCGGCGGTTGGGGCGTTGTTTTCGGTTTTGGCGGCTGGAGAAATCGCGGTCGCCGGCGGCGGACATGTCGGCGTCGGCGGCGATGGTTACATGATTTCCAGCCTGCCGTCGGACCGAGGCCTCTATAAAATGTATAACATTTACTACTACAGCGACAAACTGAAAGACAATTCCGGCCATACGGCGGCTGGAGACGACAAAGTGGAGTCTTTCACTCAGATGCACCGCTTCTTGTTTCAAACCGGGCATAAGATTTTTGGCGCCGACTGGATGATCAATGTCGCTGTTCCTCTATCCTGGACAGACATGTCCAGCGGTTTGACCGGGCGGGGCCATGGAATGGACAGATTCGGATTAGGCGATGTTCCTGTCTCGCCAATGCTTTTAGGCTGGCATGGCGATCGTTGGGACGCCCTGTTCGACGTCCTGATTTTTGCGCCTATCGGCGACTATTCCGCAGATGATCCCAGCAGTCCCGGCAAAGGTTATTGGTCTATAATACCGGCAGTCGGTTTGACCTATTACTTTGATGAAGAGAAAACCTTCAATATTTCGACCATGGCCCGTTATGAAATGAACACTAAACAGCGGCATACTGATTATCGGCATGGGGACAACATCCACTGGGAAGCCAGCATAGGAAAGACCTTTAATGGCGTTCTGGATTTGGCCCTCACCGGCGGCGCCAGCTGGCAAGTGACTGACTCCAAAGGTTTTGGCGATCAAAATGGGCATCATTTACGCAAGCATGTCATTGGTCCGGAAATAGGCCTAAACGCTTGGGGCATGAATTTCAACCTCCGTCAGCTCTTCGAATTTAAAAATAAAAACACCACCGAAGGCTCCATGACCGTCTTCAGCATTGTGAAGATGTTCTAGGCGCCCGAAGGTAGCCTTTGAAGATGATGGACTATTTTACTTGTTCCGAGGGACAGTGAAATCAGTCCATCATCCGTCAACAAACAAGGAAATAAGAGGCGGCCGGCGCTTATATTCCGGGCATAACGGCCGCTGCCGCCATAACAATGATCAGAGCCGCGCCATAATCCGCCCGGAGGGCCGGCCCCCGCAGGCGGCGGCTTTGCGGGATTTTTACTCCGTGCTTTGACTTTTTGCGGCTCTCCGCTATTATGAACCTTGAGGAGCGCTAAAAGGCGCCTAACGCTCCTTCACGAACAAGGGGGATTTGCCATGACCGAAATGCTGATCAGCACGAAGACTTTGCCGGAACCTTTGTCCCGGCTGATTCAGACGGAAAAAGTAAAAGCGCGTCAAGCGCATGGAGAAATAAGACTTACGCCTGTCAGGGAAACAGAGCTTGATTGTCCGTTGCTGGGGATGTTCGCGGACGGTAAAATCTCGGTGGACAAATTCATGGCGCAAAAGCAAGCCGAAAAGAAACTTGAGCTATGAGCGAAACCTATGTCCCGGACGCTTGCGCCATGCTCGCCGTCCTATCGAAGGAGCCTGGAGCGGCCAAGGTGATTGAGGTCTACTAAAAAGCGGCCTCCTAAGCGGTCGCCTATTGCCGTTGACCACGAAATCACAGACGAAATTTTTGCCGAGGCAGGGCGGCTGAAAGCGTCTTACAAAATATCGCTTGCCGATGCAATAGCGCTTGCGGAAGCATCCGTATCGGGAGGAGCGCTTCTCACCGCCGACCACCATGAATTCGATGTTGTCGAGAAGAACGAAAAATTTCAATTTCAATGGATAAGATAGCGCATAGGGTACAGATAAGGCGCACAGACCGGTTACATCCTGAAACAGCCGGGAGGGGCGGGATGACGATTTTACTATTGGGCGCCCAGGGGCAGCTGGGCTGGGAACTGGGCGCGGCTTTGGCGCCTTTGGGCCGGGTGCTCCATCTAAGCCGCAGGGAGGCTGATTTAAGCAACCTTGAAGCCCTGGCCGCCCTGGTCAGGAAAACGGCGCCCCGCGTCATAGTCAACGCCGCCGCGCATACCCGCGTCGACCAGGCCGAAGCGGAGCCGGAACTAGCCCATCTGATCAACGCCGAAGCGCCCGGCCTTCTGGCCGAACTGGCCGGGGAGACGGGCGCCTGGCTGGTTCACTATTCCACCGACTATGTCTTTGACGGGGCCAAAGACGGCCCCTACACCGAAGACGACGCCCCGGCGCCGCTGAACGTATATGGGCGAAGCAAACTGGCCGGCGACGAGCTGATCATGAAAAGCGGCTGCCGCCACCTGATTTTCCGCACCAGCTGGGTTTTCGCCGGCGAGGGCAAAAACTTCCCCCGCTCCATCCTGGAACTGGCCCGCCTGGAAAGCTCTTTTTCCGTAACGGCCGACCAGTTCGGCGCGCCCACCAGCGTGGAACTTCTGGCCGCGGCCACGGCCCTGGCCCTGAACCTGGCTTTACGCGGCGCCGACGATTTGTCCGGCCTTTATAACCTGACGGCCGCGGGTTCGGTCAGCTGGCATCAATACGCCGTCTACGTGGTCAGGCGGGCCGGGGAGCTGGGCTGGGGCCTGTCGGCCGCCCCTGAGCGCATCGCCCCGCGCCCGGCCGACGACGGCGGACGCGCCGCCAAACGCCCGGCCAATTCCCGCCTGGCCACGGCCAAATTCGCCCGCGCCTTCGGCCTCGCCCCGCCGCCCTGGCAATATTACGTCGACCGTCTGCTGTGGACCTGGACCCGTCAGGCGGGCACGGCCCATCTGGCCGCGCCTAAACGGCTCCTCGGTCTGAAATTTATTCCGCCGATGAACGATTCGCCGAAAACGCCGTGACGGCTCAGCGCCGGGAAGCGGCTGATTTTGATAACAAACCGATAACGGAAAAGAGGCATGCCCGGAACCATTAAGTTACGGATATGCCTCTTAAAAAGTGGCTGGGGAACAGGGATTCGAACCCCGACAGGCAGATCCAGAGACTGCAGTCCTACCTTTAGACGATTCCCCACCAAAGCTTTATCCAGTATATCGCCTGAGGCGGGGCATGTCAAGCGCCTTGACGGCAATCTAAAATGTAAATGATCGGCTTGGCCGGCTGGCTCGCAGCCGGGCAAAAAATGTGATTTTTGCCCGGCCAGAGGCCTTTTAACC
>JAISRV010000128.1 GCA_031273445.1 Candidatus Adiutrix sp.
CCAGTTCCTTGCGGGCCATGCCGGGCATGATGCTGTCCATAAGAAAGACGTCGGGCTTCAGGCCGGGGGTTTTTTCCAGGAAATCAATGACGTCGAAGCCGTTTTCAAAAGCGTGCGACCTTATGCCCCAGTGGGCCATATAGCCGTTGAGAACCAGGCGGTTTATTTCATTGTCGTCGGCCAATACGGCGGTATGCCCTTTGAGCTCCGCTTCGGACAGCGGCCTGGCCGCCGGGCCGCGTGTCCGGCGCTGTTTGGCCTCCGGCAGCTCCAGGGCGAAACGGAAGGCGCTGCCTTCATTGGGAACCGACTCGACGTAGATGAGGCCGCCCATCAGGTCCAGCAGTTTTTTCGAGACGGCCAGGCCCATGCCGGCGCCGCCGCTGGCGCGCGTCAGCGAGTCGTCGGCCTGGACGAATATGTCGAAAATCCCCGTCTGCCTTTCAGGGGCGATGCCGATGCCGCTGTCTTTGACTTCGAAGACCAGCACGTCCGCGGCCGAACTCTCCCCGGCGGACAGCCTCTTGTCCGGCGGTATGGTCCCGTCGTCCATCTGCCGATAGACGCGCAGGGCGACCCCGCCTTCGGCCGTAAATTTGAAGGCATTTTCCAGAAGAAAATTAAGAACCTGGCGTATGCGCAAATGGTCGCCCCGCAGCCATTGGCGAACGGCCGGAGAAATATCGAGGGTAAAAGTCAGGCCTTTGTCGCGGCTTAAAGGTTCATATTTTTTGACCAGCTGCCTTAAAAGCGCGGGCAGGTCGAAATCGTGGCTTTCCGTGACCATAAGGCCGTCTTCAAGTTTGGATAGATCAAGAAGGGCATTGATCAGCTCCAGAAGAACGGCGGAAGAGTTTTTGACTTCCGTCAGGTAGGAGCGCTGTTCATCCGTCAGGTCGGTGAACAGCGCCAGATCGGTCATGCCGATGACCGCATTCATCGGGGTTCTTATTTCATGGCTCAGATTGGTCAGAAACTGGCTCTTGGCCTGTCGGGCCACAATGGCCTGATGGGCGGCGACCACCAGTCTGGTTTCGGTTTTTTTCCGCCCTTCCGACTCTTTGAGCAGCCTGACGGCCGTTTCCTCGACTTTTTCCTCCAGGGCGTCGGTCGTCCTCTCCATTTCCCCGGTCAAAGGCTTAAGGGCCAGAAACCACAACCCGGCCAGACCGATGGAAAATATGACCAGGAAATGCCGCGTGGTCGTCCGCATCTGGGCGGCGACCGGTTCGTAGAGTTTATGGTCTTCAATCTCCAGGATGATCTGCCAGTCGGCGTTTCTGACCTGCGCGAGGCCGTGAGTCTTATCTTCGGCGGATATGATCATCCGTTTTTCTTCGCGTAAGGTTTGCAAGGCGTTATTTATGTCGGCCGGCGGGATCCAGACGTGATCCGGCGCCGAAGAGGAGATAAGGATGTATTCGCCGCCGCCTTCATGGGCGGTCATATATGTGCGGGCTTCGAACCCGAAGCCGTTGCCGGAGGAAACCAGACGATGGATGGGCTCAGTGTCCAAGAGGATTATGTCTGTGCCCAGGTTTTCGCCTGTTCGGCTGATGATGGGGGCGGAGACCAAAAGCAGATTTTGTTCGGCGTCAGGGCTGTAGAAACTGACCAGAGGGTCGATCTGGCCGGCGGAGAAGGGCGGCCGGAAGTCAGGCGGGATGGCGCGGCCCCGCTTGATCAGTTCCAGGCCCGAGTCGTCCAGGCGCACCATGCCCTGTATATCATGGTTGTAAGCGACGACGCCGTCGACCATTTTAAAAGCGACGTCGATCAATTCGTCGCGGGTGATTTCCCCGGCATAATATTTTTCCAGTTCGGTCTTGCCCCAGGCCTGCCGCGACGGCAGGGTCGCCGCCAAGACCGCCAGGCGCAGCCATTCAGAGACTGCGTCGGCCTTGGCGTTGACCGCCTGTTCTATTTTTTCGAGCGTCATGGCCCGGAGCTGACGGTAAAAATTGTACGAAGCCGTGCCGAAGCCGGCCAGGCCGATAATAATACTGACGATAATAAAATATAACGTTATTGTTCTTTTTAGATGTTTTGATTTCTGAAAAGTCACATGCGCCGCCCGATTGCCGACCTGATTTATTCTAAATCTTTAGCGTCTCGCCGCTGATTTTCCGGCCGTGGTTATTTTAAAGGCTCAGCGGCTGGAATAGGAAAACCTTTATCGGCGTCGCCGATGCGATCCGTTCCGGCGTTTTCGCCGGGGCTTGTTGCAAAGGTCCCGTTATTTTAAAGCCTTATTGTACTCTACTATGGCCGGCTCTTCAAGTTATTTGCAGTTATTTTGCAGGTCCGTCACGCCTCGGCTCCGGGTGTTCAGTCAGATTTGAGACCGTCCCCCCGCCGCCCGGCGGCGCCTTGCTCTGGCCGTTTCCAGCCGGAAAAGATATATGGCGCGTCGACCCTGAAAAAACGATCCTGAAGAAACTCTTGACATCGGCCTGATTTCTATATATATTGCCTTAAACACGTCAGATTCCATTCTTTCGGCGGAGACTGATTTTAAGCGCTTCGCTGGGCCTGTTTCATTACACATTAATTATTAGGAACTTAAACAATTGACTTTGCCTGGGCTTGAAAACGGCGCGTTCTTCGTGTGTTGCGGGTGGAGTTTTACGGTCTGCTGGTTCAGGCCGGCCCTATGTTAACCTCAAAGCAGCCAAATCCGCTTTGTTCCAATACAAGGCGGCACATCACACCCTCGGCCTTATTGGCCCCATTTGCAGGAAAATCGACATGACAGAAAAGATGGATCTTTCAGATCTTAAAAAAATGAAAATCGGCGACTTGACCGCCCTGGCCAAGGAATTTAAAATTGAAGGCGCCGCTGGGCTTAGAAAACAGGAACTTATTTTCGCCCTTCTCCAGGCTCAGACGGAACATAACGGCATGATTTTCGGCGGAGGCGTTCTGGAGATCCTGCCGGACGGCTTCGGGTTTTTGAGGGCGCCGGAGTCCAACTATTTGCCGGGGCCGGACGACATTTATGTATCGCCCAGCCAGGTGCGCCGCTTCAACCTTCGAACGGGAGACACCGTGACCGGCCAGATCAGGCCGCCGAAGGAAAGCGAGCGTTATTACGCGCTTCTGAAGGTCGAGCAGTGCAACTTCGAAGACCCGGAAGAGAGCCAGCGCGATAAAATACTTTTCGACAACCTCACCCCCCTCTATCCACAGCAGCGCATCAAGCTGGAGACCGACGCCAAAAATTACTCCATGCGCATTATGGACATGATGACGCCCATCGGCAAAGGCCAACGCGGGCTCATCGTCTCTCCGCCTCGCACGGGCAAGACCATCCTCCTGCAGAACATCGCCAACAGCATCACCAGAAACCACCCGGAAACAATTCTTATCATGCTTCTGATTGATGAGCGGCCTGAGGAAGTCACCGACATGCAGCGTTCGGTGCAGGGCGAGGTCATCAGTTCGACTTTCGACGAGCCGGCGACGCGCCACGTGCAGGTGGCCGACATGGTCATTGAAAAAGCCAAGCGCCTGGTGGAACATAAGCACGATGTGGTCATCCTTCTGGATTCCATCACTCGCCTGTCCAGGGCTTACAACACGGTGGTGCCGCCGTCGGGCAAGATTCTTTCCGGCGGCGTCGATTCCAACGCCCTGCACCGCCCCAAGCGTTTTTTCGGGGCGGCCAGAAACGTGGAGGAGGGCGGTTCTCTGACCATTATCGCCACCGCTCTGATCGACACCGGCAGCCGTATGGACGAAGTTATTTTCGAAGAGTTCAAAGGCACCGGCAACATGGAAATACACCTTGACCGCAAACTTAGCGACAAGCGCGTTTTCCCGGCCATGGACATCAACCGCAGCGGCACGCGCAAGGAAGACCTGCTCCTGCCGGATATGGAATTGAATCGCATCTGGATCCTGCGCAAACTTTTGAGCCCTTTAAGTCCTGTCGACAGCATGGAATTTCTTTTAGACAAAATACGCGGCACGAAAAGCAACAAGGACTTTCTCGACTCCATGAGCAGTTGACCTGTGTGCGCCCGACCTTGGTTTTCAGGCCGCCTCGCGGCAGCCCAAGTCGCCTAAAAACCATGTTTCATCTGAAGATAGGCAAAAAATCGTAGGACCGGCATGACAGATTCCGATTACGCCCGGCTGGCTGATTTTCTCTTTGAAGCCATGATGCTCAAGCGCACGCCTCGCACCGGCTACCAATTTTTAGGGCACGGCCGGGAAAGCGTGGCCGAACACAGTTTCGGCGTGGTCGTCCTGGCCTTTGTTCTGGCCCGGATGAACGGCGCGGCCTGCCTGGAGAAAATGCTGAAACTGGCCGTATTTCATGACTTGGCCGAGGCGCGAACCGGCGATTTGAATTACATGAACAAGCGCTATGCCGTCATGGATGAGGATCGGGCCATGACCGACGCGGCTGAGGGTCTGCCTTTCGGCGACGAACTTGCCGGTCTGTGGAACGAATGGCGGAGCGGAGACAGTCTGGAGGCCCGTCTGGCCGCTGACGCTGA
>JAISRV010000165.1 GCA_031273445.1 Candidatus Adiutrix sp.
GGGGGGGCGAAACAACAAAGCCGCTCGTGAGCGATAGCGCGGCTAGCCGGTTTAACTATTTTATCTGTTTGTTATTTATTAAGAAAATATATATTATAACATTAAAATAAAAGAGAGAGAGAGAGAGAGAGAGAGAGAGAGAGAGAGAGAGAGAGAGAGAGAGCAAGAGCTGGGCCAGCTTGAGGCTGAAAAGGGCTTCAGTCGACTTTATTTTTTCTCTCCACATGGGCCTTAACCTTGCAGGAAAATGAAATTGGGCTTGGGCGCTCTTTGAAGGGCTGTATCAATAATTACCCAAGCATCTTAGCATGAAGGAGGCGAACCGCCAAGAGCTTTTTACGACCTAAAGCGCCGACTGTAGGGCGCTCTGTCTCGGGCCGCTTGGAATATTTACGGCAAAGCGGCTTTGTTTTTTCCGAAGCGCGGTTGGCGGCCGGACCGGCGCGCATCGGCTGGAACCATGGTTTCAGCCGATTCGCGCCGGTCCGGCCTCTTTTACAGGTAGGCCCAGCGGCAAAAGAGGCGCTCAATGAGATTACAGGCTTCATAAAGCAAGGCGCCGAGAAGACTCATGGCGATAATGCCGGAAAACATGCGCGGCAGATCCAGGCCGCCCCAGGCGTCCATGATCAAAAATCCCAGCCCCTGATCGGTGACGAATGATTCCGCCATAAAAAGCACGGCCACGGCCGTGCCGGCGGCCAGGCGCAGTGAAGTGACGGCCGAAGGCAGCGCGGCGGGAACCAGGACATGGCGGGCCAGTTGCAGCGCCCGCCTGACTTTGAACCGCCCGTTGCGACCGCCTGAGTGCATGGCGGCGAAAGAATCAAGATAGCGCGGATCAAGGCCGCGGACGCTGTCCCGCGTCACCGCCAGCACCTGATAGCCGACCGTCAGCGCGATCAGGATGATTTTCGGCGCTTCCCCCAACCCCAGCAGCACCAACAGCGCCGGCAGGGCCAGAATTTTAGGCGCCGGGTAGGTCAGAAAAATAAAAGGCGAGGCCCAGGCGTCCAGCCGCTTCATATGACCCAGCAGCAGCCCCAGGGGGAAAGCGACGGCAAAGCCTGAAAATACGCCGGCCAGCGCCCTTACGCCGCTGGCCCGCACATGCCGCCAGAAATCGGCGGTTCCGGCCGCATAGGCCAGATGCCGGCCGACGGCCAAGGGCGAGGGCAAAACGCGCTCTCCCAGCAGCCAGACCCCAGCCTGCCACAACAGCCCCAGGGCCGCCAGGGCCGCCAGATATCTTAAAAGCTTCATGGCTCCGGCCCTCCGGCGGCTCTTTCGGCCTCTTCCAGGCTTCGGCGCACAGCTTTGACCAGGGTGAAATAGCCGGGCTCAAAGCGCGCCTCCGGCCGCCCGCAGCCGGGATTGTCCAAATCGGCGACAATACGCGTGGGGCGCCCGCCCAGAACCAAAATGCGGCCGCCGAGAAAAACAGCTTCTTCAATGCTGTGAGTGGCCAGCGCCAGGGTCAGGCCGCGTCGCCGCCAAAGCGCGGCCGTAAGATTTTGCAGACCTTCCCGGGTGATGGCGTCAAGCGAGGAAAAGGGCTCATCCAGAAGAAGGATATCCGGTTCGGCCGCCAGGGCGCGGCCCAGAGCCAGGCGTTGCCGTTGGCCGCCGGAGAGCTGGGCCGGATAGCGCCGCTCCAGGCCGTCAAGGCCCAGCTCTTTCAGCATGGCCGCCGCCTGACGTCGCCGCAGAGCCGGCGGCTGCCCGTTCAGGATCAGCGGCAGCTCCACATTCTGCCAGGCGTTCTTCCAGGGAAAAAGGCCGAAATGCTGCGGCGCCAGGGCCTGCCGGGCTTCGCCGGGCGTGATGACCGCCCGCCCTTCGTATTCCGGGATCAAGCCGGCCAGAATATGCAGAAGAGTGCTTTTGCCGCAGCCGGAAGAGCCGACGAAAGCCAAGGAACCGCCCGGATCCAGGCTGAAGGCGAGGTCCCGGAAAACCGGCTGCCCGCCATAGTCTTTGCCCAGACCCTGAACCTGTATCCGCGCGCCGCCCATGTTACGGCAACGGGGCGGCGTCGTCCGCCCAGACCGTCTCTTCATAGCGAGGCGGCGCGGGCCGGTCGGGCGGCGCGGCGCCGCCGGGTTCGGCCAGAACGCCGTTTTTGACCAGCCAGGCCACATAAGCGTCAAAAAGCTCGCGCGACGGCAGCCGATGCGGCACTTTGTCAAGATCGACCGGCGGCATCCGGAAACTGTCGCCCAACTGCGGCGGAATGAGGCGCAGCTCCAATAAAAGGGCTCGAGAGCGAGCCTGATCCGCGTTGACGGCCAAAGCCGCCCTGACCAGGGCCGCGCGGAAGGCGCGCACACGCTCGGCGTCGGCCAGCTCGGCTCTCAGGGCCACCACGGCCAGGGGCATGTCCAGCCCCCGGTCGTCCATGATCACCCGGCCGCCGGCCTGTTCAACTATGCTTAAAAGAGGTTCGGGGAAGAGCGCCGCGTCGACCTGGCCGGCGATGAGCATTTGCAGCCGTACCGGTATTTTGCGGATGTCCCGGCGCGTCATGAAAGAATCAGGCCGGCCGGCCGCTTCCAAAAAGACGTCGGCCAGAAAGTCCACGATCGTCTGCCGGGCCACGGCCAGGCTCCGGCCCTTGAGGTCGGCCAGACTCCGGGCCGGGGAAGACGGCGAAGTCGCCAGGCCGAACATGCGCGCCTCGGGGTTGGTATGAGAGGTGGCGGCCACGGCCACAAAAGGCAGGCCCGCGGCCCGCTGGACGATGACCGAACT
>JAISRV010000173.1 GCA_031273445.1 Candidatus Adiutrix sp.
AGGCAAGGCCGATTTACATTCTTTTCGTCAGGCCGCTGCGGTGATAACCAAAAGGAGCGTCCTGGACAAGATTTTCGATGAAGCCGCCGGCCGTTTCGACGGCCGCGTTTCGG
Source organism: Candidatus Adiutrix sp. (assembly GCA_031273445.1). Taxonomy (GTDB): domain Bacteria; phylum Desulfobacterota; class Desulfarculia; order Adiutricales; family Adiutricaceae; genus Adiutrix. The sequence goes on from JAISRV010000173.1 coordinate 114, forward strand.
GCTATGCCGTCATGGTCAAACTGGGTCTGCGCAAAGGCGACGCCGCGCCCATGGCGATTTTGGAGCTGATCAAGCCAGGCTATGAAAAAGCCAAAGTCGGCGGCGGCGCTTCGTCTCGCAAGGCCAAAGGCGGCGCGGGCGACCGCTCCAGGCGCGTGGCCGCCTCCCTATCCAAAAAAGAGGCCGCCCCGAAGGAAAGCGCGGCCGCCCCGGAGGAAGCCGCGCCCGTAGCGGCCGCCCCGGAGGAAGCCGCGCCCGTAGCGGCCGTCCCGGCGGAAGCCGCGGTCGCTCCGGCGGAAGCCGTAGCCGCGCCTTCCGACGCGAGTTCAGATGATTCCGACAAGGGCGGCGAGGCCGGTCAATAGCCTGGAAGCCCACGCGCCGCGGCTTGGCTGTGGATGGGGCCAGTCTGGGCTTTTACGCTTCGACGCGACGCCGCCGGGATATTTTTCCGGCGGCGGCTGTTTTTTCGGGAGGGCTATTTTCAGCGGTTCTCAGCCAAGCGACTGGTTGAAGCGGTTAAAAGGCCCCCTGGCTGGGCAAAATCATATTTTTTGCCCAGCTGCGACCCGGCCGGCCAAGCCGATCATTTACATTTAGAATTGCCTATTTTAGTTGCAAGTTCCCCTTCGACCGGTTATAGTAAATCAGGGATATCCAGTGTTTGTTTTAGGCACGATCCCTTTTCCCCGAGGTTCCGGCCCCGGCGCGCCGCGGTCGGCCGCGTCCCGCCGGCCTGATTCGCGTCTACTGGTCGTCACCTGAAAATATCGTCTTTGGCGGATTGTCCATACCCATGAAATTGCGCTCTCTATTCAAGTTTCTCTCCAATGACCTGGCCATTGATCTAGGAACGGCCAACACCCTTGTTTATCTCAAAGGCCGCGGGGTCATTCTCGACGAGCCTTCGGTCGTGGCGGTGCGCAAAGACGGCAAGGGGGCCAAGGTCCTGGCCGTGGGCCGCGAGGCCAAGGAGATGTTCGGCAAAGTTCCCGGCAATATTGAAGTTATACGCCCCATGAAAGACGGGGTCATAGCCGATTTCGAAATAACCCAGGCCATGCTGCGCCACTTTATCCGCAAGGCTACCCGCAGTTCCTTCATCAGCATTAAACCCCGCATCATCGTGGCCGTTCCTTCAGGCATCACCCAGGTGGAGAAGAAGGCGGTGCGCGAGGCGGCGGAGCAGGCCGGCGCCAGCGAGGTCTATCTTATTGAGGAACCCATGGCCGCGGCCATCGGCGCGGGGCTGCCGATAACGGAACCTACGGCCAATATGGTGGTGGATATAGGCGGAGGCACCACTGAAGTCGCGGTCATATCGCTGGCCGGCATTGTTTTTTCCAAGAGCGTGCGCGTCGGCGGCGACAAGATGGACGAAGCCATAATGCACTATATCCGGAAGAAATATAACCTCATGATCGGCGAGCCCACGGCTGAACTGATCAAGCACAATGTGGGCACCGCCTATCCTTCAGATCAGGTTGAAACCCTCGAAGTCAACGGACTTGATACGGTTATGGGCATACCCAAGACCATTGTCGTCGATTCCGAGGAAATACGGAAGTCCATCTTTGAGCAGGTCGACGCCATTGTGGCGGCGGTGCGCATCGCCCTTGAGCGGACCCCCCCGGAACTGGCCGCCGAGATCGTCAACCGCGGCATTGTCCTGACCGGCGGCGGGGCCAAGCTGCGGCGGCTTGACGTTCTGCTGCGCGAAGAGACGGGCCTGCCGATAGTCATCGCCGACGCCCCCCTGATCACGGTCGCGGTCGGCAGCGGGCGGGCCCTTGAAAGCCTGGACATGCTCAAACTGATCAGCATCCGCTAAGTCTTCCTTCCGCGCCTCCGGGGGTAATCACATTAACCGATCATGCTGGACCGTTTGAAATGGCTTCTGCCGGCCCTCACCCTTTTTATGGCGCTGGTTCTTCTGTCGGCCTCGGGGCGGCAGCAGGGCGGCGGGTCGTCCCTGGCGGCGCTTATGTTGGAAATAGTGGGGCCGGCGGAAAATCTCCTGACTTCCTCCGCCCGCGGGGTGGAAAACGTCTGGCGCAATTATTTTTACCTGGCCGATGTGCGCCGGGAAAACGAGATAATGCGGGAGGTCATTGATCGTCAGGCGCGCCAGATCATTCAATTGAACGAGTACAAGGCCGCCAATGAGCGCCTGACGGGCCTGTTGGAATTTCGTGAAGCCAATCCGGCCTTCGTCTCCAGGCCGGCCCGCGTTCTGGCCTGGGATCCCGGGCCCTGGTTCCGTTCGGTCATCATCAACCTGGGCTCTCTTGACGGCGCGGCCGTTGACCAGGCCGTCGTCCACTCCAGCGGCGTGGTCGGCCGGATCGTGGAAGCGACCCCGCATTTCGCCCGCGTGCTCCTGGCCACTGATTTCAACAGCTCCATAGACGCTTTTGTTCAGCGCAGCCGGGCCGTGGGCATATTGAGCGGTCAGGGCGGCGCCCCTTTTATTCTTAAATATGTGCGCAAAGACGAGGATGTTCGTCCAGGCGACCTGGTCGTCACCAGCGGCTTGGACGGTTTTTTTCCCAAAGGCTTGGCCCTGGGCTCCGTCAGCCGGGTGGAACGGCAGGGCGTGGAGATGTTCGTCTCTGTGGAAGTCGTGCCGGTCGTGCCTTTCGACCGCCTGGAAGAAGTGCTGGTTATCATCGACGAGCGTCCGCCGCTGGACTGGCTGAGCCTGGCCCCGCGTTTGAGGCCGCTTACGGAAGACATAGCCGATGAGAGAAGCCGCGCCGTCGGGGGGAACTGATGGCCGCCTTCAGCAAGCTCTATGTCGCGGCTCCGGCCGTCTTCAAGCCCAGGGATTTTTTCAGGGTCATAATGTTGGGTCTGGGCCTGGTCGTTTTTCAGAGTTCAGTCATCGCCTGGGCCGGCATCTCCGGTTACGGCCCCGAATGGGTTTGGCCTCTGGCCGTGTATGTCGCCTTGAGAAGCGAACTCTGGGTCGCCGTCCTGGCCGCTTTCCTGCTCGGGTTTTTCCGTGACGCCGTCGGCGGCGGTTTCTTGGGTCTGCATCAGTTCACGTTGGCGCTGGTGATCTGGCTTTTCCATTCTTTCCGTCCCCGGCTCGACTTTTTCGCTCCCCTGACCCTGATGACGCTGATTCTAGTTTTAAGCCTGGGCGGCTGCCTTTTCGTCATGACTCCGATCATGGCGGCCCTGGGCTGGCCCAGCGACCATTTCAACCCCTGGCCTGTTTTCTTTTTTTCTTCTTCCAGCTCGGCCCTGGTCGCCCCGTTTTTATTCAGGTTTCTCCAATGGTTGACCCGCGAGAGGGAAAAGAGGCATGACTAACGGCGCCCAACCTTTTTCCGAAAACAACAAAACGCTTTCCGGACGCTATTATATGATGTTCTGGGGCATGGTTTTTTTCTTTATTCTGCTGGGGGGGCGCCTGTGGCATCTGCAGGTCATCAGAGGCGAGGAACTGCATGGCAAAGCCGAATCCAACCGCACTGAAATGGTGGAGCTGTCGCCTGTGCGCGGCCTGATTCTGGACCGCGACGGCGCCGTGTTGATGGCTAACCTCCCCAGTTTCGACCTGTGCGTGGAAAAATCCAAGGTGTCCGACCCCGAGGCCCTGGTGGCCGAACTGGCCGCCCTGACCGGCCGGAACCTGGAAGAGTTGAAGAAAAAATACAGCGAATTGCCGCGGATGCGCTATGTGGGCCTGCCGCTGATCTACGGTTTGAGCCGGGAAGAACTGGTGGCCGTGGAGACGCGGCGTTTCCGGCTGGACGGCGTAAGCATCCGCGTCAGTTCAGCCCGCCGCGCGGTTCATGATGTTTTCGCCTCGCACGCCCTAGGCTATCTGGGAGAGATCAGTCAAAAGCAGTTGGACAGCGAAAGGGCGCGCCTGGAAGAGAAGGCCAACAGCCGGACGGCCCCTGGCGGGCGGCGGCGGGGATGGGCGGCGGGGCGGTATAAAAAATAAAAAAAACAACGTACGGGCGACCAGATAGGGC
>JAISRV010000186.1 GCA_031273445.1 Candidatus Adiutrix sp.
ATTCAGGGCAGACGGCACAGCGTCTCTTTGGTCACCGGCATAAATTCCACCGGCGTTTGACCCTGGCCGCCTGGGGCCAGCTGGTAGACGGTCAGGGAATGGAAACTCTGGCCGGTTAAAAAAGCCAGCATATCCGCGGAGGTTTCGCCGCTGGAGACGGCCTTTATCGCTATGTTCATGGCGTCGTAGGCCATGGCGGCCAGCCAGGTCGGCCTGGCGCGCCATTTTTCTATATAGCCGCGGTTGAATTCCGCCACGGCGGCGTTTTTTTCGTTGGCGAGATTCACCGGCAGGGTTATTTTTAAATTCAAGTCCAGGGCGGCGAAAGCCGCGCCGACCTCTCGAAAGGCCAGGGAGGCGCCGCCCCACAGCGGGGCTTTGCTGAATTTGGAGGCGGCCAGCCAGGGGGCCAGATCCAGGGCCCGGCTCTGATCGACGGCCAGGACGATTATATCGGGCGCATTTTTGCCCAACTCGCTCAAGCCGTCGGGGCTCATGAGCCGGGAGGCGGGAACGGTCAGGACAAGGGCCTTTTTGTCCAGGGGCTTCAGCGGCGGCGCGGCCTTGGGAGGTTTGGCCTCGCCGGCCGCCTGGGGCGGCGCCGGGGCCGGGGGCTCGGCCAGGGTCTCTTGCAGCGCTTCGGCCAGAGCCTGTTCATGGCTCTGGTCTTCGTCGTTGGTTATGATCAGGATGACCCGGGGCCGCCTGGTCATGCGCAGCATTTCCAGAGCCATGAAGACGCCCTGCTCCTGAAGGGAAGGCATGAGCCGGAAAAAATTTTCGTGGCCGTGGGCCGAGGCCGCGTTGGTCATGAAGAAGGGCATCAGCACCGGCTTTTTGGCGAAGATATATTTAGGCGCGTCTTCGCGGAAGTTGCTTTCCGTGAAATAGCCCAGCACCAGCGCCACTTCGCCTAACAGCGGGCCTGTTTCGGCGGCCGCCTCATCGACCAGGGCCAGTTTCAGCCCGCCGCCCCAGGTTTTGAGGGCCAGTTCTGCCCCCTGCCGGGCTTCTTCGCCGAAGGGGGCCAGGGGGCCGCTCAAGGGCGCTTTGAACATCAAGGCCCCGGGCGACGACCGGAGGTCCGGGGGCTCGCCCTCGTCGGCGCGGGCGGGCCCGGGGCTGAAAGGTGAGGCCGAATGCAGCATGACGAACAAGAGGGCGGCGACAAGTTTCAACATTTTATTCACCTTGCGTGGCGGCCGCTTCTGGCGCGCAGAATCAGGCGCACCGGCGCCAGGTCCAGGTTGAAAGCCTCTTTGAGGCGGTTGGCCAGAAAACGGCGGTAAGAAAAATGAACCGAGCCGGGCTTGTTGGTAAAGACCACAAAGGTCGGCGGACAGGTTGAGACCTGGGTCGCATAATAGAATTTCAGCCGCCCCCGGCCGGCATAGGGCGGGGTGTGGCTTTCCGCCGCCGCGTCTATGACGCGGTTGACCTCGGCGGTGGCGGCGCGGAAGCGATACTGAGTCATGATTTTGTCGATATATTGAAAAAGCTGATCCAGCCGAAGCCCGGTTTTAGCCGAAGCGGCGACCACCGGGGCTTTTTCCAGGAAGAACATCTTCAAGTCCAAGCCGCGCTGAAGCTCTTTTCTGGTCTCGTCTTTTTTTTTGACCGCGTCCCATTTGTTGGCCATGACGACGACCGGGCGCCCCCGTTCATGGGCGTAACCGGCGATATGGGCGTCCTGTTCCGACAGGCCCTCCAGCGCGTCCACGACTAAAATGGCCATATCCGCCCGGTCCAGACTTTTGAGCGCGCGCATGACTGAAAGTTTTTCCAGTTTTTCGTCCACTTTGCCGCGGCGCCGCACCCCGGCGGTGTCGACGAAGACATAGCGCCGGCCGCCGCGTTCAACCGCGACGTCGACCGCGTCGCGCGTGGTGCCCGGGCGCGAGTCCACCACCAGCCGGTCTTGGCCGCACAGTTTGTTGATCAGCGAAGATTTGCCGGCGTTGGGGCGGCCGACGACGGCCACGCGCGGCGCCTCGTCGGCCGCCTCGCTCCGTTCCCGCGGGTTGAGGTGGACGGCCAGGGCGTCTTTGAAATCGCGCAGGCCGTAACCGTGAGCCGCCGACACCGGCCACAGGCCCTCCAGCCCCAGTTCGTGAAATTCCGCCAGGTTTATTTCCTTTTCCGGCCCGTCTATTTTGTTGACCGCCACCAGATAGGGGCGGCCGGAGCGGCGCACCAGGTCGGCCAGTTCCCGGTCGTGAGGGGTGGGGCCGTCTTTGCCGTCCACCACCAGAACCGTGAGGTCGGCTTCGTCCAGCGCGGCCAGGGCCTGGGTTCTTATCTGGCCGATCAGGGGATCAAGGTCGGTGGGGTCGAAGCCGCCGGTGTCGATGACGGCGCCCTGGCGGTCGTCAATGTTTATGGGGCCGTAATGGCGGTCGCGGGTGACCCCGGGGCGGTCGTCGACCAGGGCCAGCGATTTTCCGGTCAGCCGGTTGAACAGGGTGGATTTGCCCACATTGGGACGCCCCACCAGGGCGATTAAGGCGCACATCTTGCGTTCTCCATCTGCCGTGCGGCTTCGTTGACGACGTCGCGAAGAAGGGGGAAGGCGGCCGCTTCGGGCCTGGAAAGTTGGGCGGTCAGCCGTTTCAGGGCGGGCCGCATGGGGGCGGCGAAGTTTTTCTTCCCGGCGGCGGCGAGTTTGCCGTAGGCGCCGAGAGCCTGCATCAGGCGGGCCGCGGCCAGTAGCCCCAGACCGCGGCGCAGGCGGGCCGCCCGGGCCGCGTCATAGCCCGCGGCCCGGATATAGGCGGCCACAAGTTCGGTTTTCAGGGCGGCCTCAATCTCCGCATACGGGTCTTCCAGGAGGCTGGCCAGGTCATAGGCCGCCGGCCCCAGGCGCGCCCCCTGCCAGTCCAGGACATGAACGAGGCCGTTTTTGACCATCAGGTTGCGGCTCTGGTAGTCGCGGTGCATCAGGACGCATTCACGGGGCTCGGGCGCGGCCAGACGGCTGAAGGCCCTGGCTTCGGCCGTCAGGCCGCGCGGCAGTTTGGCCCAGCCCAGATAGCCGCGCAAAAAGGCTTCAAAAAAGTAACAGGCTTCCCGTGCATAGATCAAGGCGGCGTCGTAACGCCGGCTCTGAAAGCTCCAGGCGGGGCTAAAGCCGTCCAGAGCCAGGGCGTGGAAACGGGCCAGCAGTTCGGCCGCCTGAAGATACAGCCCGCGGCGCCCGGCCGGCGGCTCTTCGGCCAGACGCCGCGGCCCCAGGTCCTCCAAAAGGAAAAAGCCGCGGCCTGGATTATGCTCGTAAATGCGCGGCAGCGAAAGGCCCTTGAACCACAGGTGGCGGCCGATGGTCAGCCAGGCCAGGTTTTCGCGGGGGTCCGGCCCGTGGAGGGCGAGCAGCCCGCGGCCTTCAAGGCGAAAATAGCGCCGGTCGCCGCCGTCTCCGGCCAGCGGGCTTAATTCGACCTGGCCCCCCAGGCGGGCGCCGGCCCAGGCGGCCAGATCGGCGCGCGTGGTCTCGTCAGCCTTAGTCATCACGGCGCGTCCCCCCGTCGCAGAACACTATGAGCGCGTCGGCGGCCGCGCTTCCGGCCGCCACCGCGTTTTTTGCGGAGGCGTCGCCTAAAATGACCGAGTCGGGCCAGATGACGCAGTTTTCGACCGCGGCCCCCGGCTGAATGACCGCGTCTCGCCCGATCACGTTCCAGCCGCTCAGGCGGGCGCCTTCCGTCCGGGCGGTGGAGTGGATGATGGAGCGCCCGGCGGCCAGGCTGCGGTTGAGATCCCAATAGTCGGCGGCCGTGCCGATGTCGCGCCAGATGGCCGGCTCATACAGCCAGCCGAAAACAGAGGCGCCCGCCGCCATGGCGGAGGCGAAGACCTCGATTATGTCGCTCGGCCCCGGCGGCGTCAGATCGAAGATGGCCGGGGAGAGGGCCATGAGGCCGCAGTAGCTCTGACGCGATATTTCGCCCGCCGCCGCTTCCGGCCGGCGGAAGGCCAGGATGCGCCCGCCTTCGCCTACGGCCACGTTGGCTGTCTCCGGGCGCTCAATGAGCCCCAGCGTGGCCAGGCGGCCGGGGTCGGCCAGATGGGCCCGGGCCAGTTTCACCAGGTCGAAGTCGGAGAAAATGTCGGCGTTGACCACCAGAAAATCGCGGTCGCCCAACAACGCGGCCGCCTGTCTGACGCCGCCGCCTGAGCCTAGGATCTCGGCTTCCGGCGAGGGGAGTATTTCCAGCCGGCCGGCGAAGCTTCTGGCCAAAAGGTCGATGCGTTCCAGCATCATCGGGGCCAGGTAATGGGCGTTTATGACCAAACGTTTGACCCCGGCCGAAGATAAAAATTCGGCCCACCATTCCAGCATGGTTTTGTTCAGAACCGGGAAAAGAGGCTTGGGCCGCAAGAGGCTCAAAGGCCTTAAGCGCGTGCCCAGCCCGGCCCCCAGGATCATGGCCGTCTCGATCATAGCGTCGCCTGAATTCCGGCCGGCCGCTCCAACCTGACAAGGGGATGACGGATTTCAGCCATTACGGTCACCGTAGCCGAATTCCAGAAGCGCGGCTTTTTTCTTGCTCCAGTCCTTGGTGGCGCGCACAAAGAGTTTCAGGAAGACTTTCCCGCCGACCAGCCGCTCTATGTTCAGCCGGGCCGACCGGCCGATGTTTTTCAGCATATTCCCGCCCCGGCCGATGACCACGCCTTTCTGACTTTCCTTCTCCACATGTATGGTGGCGGCTATGTTTATTATGTGCGCCTCTTCTTTGAATTCGTCTATGGTCACGGCGGCGGAATAGGGTATTTCCTGGCTGGTCAGCTTAAAGACGGCTTCGCGGACCATTTCGGCGGCGATGACGCGCTCGGGCTGATCCGTCAGGGCGTCTTCAGGGTAGAAGGGCGGATTTTCCGGCAAAGCCTTGATGAGTTCCCGCAGCAGTTCCGGCGTCCCGTCGCCGTTTTTGGCCGATATCGGCACTATGGCCAGGGGCGACAATTTGTCTTCTATCTCCTTGATCAGGGGGAGGAGGGCGGTTTTGTCCTCCAGAAGATCGACCTTGTTGACGGCCGCCAGAAGAGGGCGGCCGGCGCGGCCGGCGATTATGTCCAGGGCCGTCTGATGCTCGGCGCCGCGGCGCAGCCCGTCCACGATCCACAGCGTCACGTCGCTGTCTGCCAGCGCGGCCAGCGCCCGTTTCATCATTTCCCGGTTCAGCAGGGCGCGCCCCGCGTCGTGAAGGCCCGGGGTGTCCCAGAAGATGAGCTGTGCCTCCGGCTCGGTTCTGACCCCCAGGATACGGTGGCGGGTGGTCTGCGGCTTGGCGGCCACGATGGCCACTTTCTCGCCCAGAACCTGGTTCAGAAAGGTCGATTTGCCGGCGTTGGGGGCGCCGACGATGGCCACAAAGCCGGCTTTATGCGTGCCGTCAGTCATTATCGTCTCCGTGTCCGGCCGCTTTTTCAGGTCGGGCCTTGCGGGCGACTAAAAGGGCCAGGGCCTCTTTGGCGGCCAGTTGTTCGGCTTCTTTTTTGGAGCCGGCCGCGCCTTTAGCCAGCTTTTCGCCGCTCAGACTCACGGCCATGGTAAAAAAACGGGCGTGGGCCGGCCCTTCGACGTCCACCAGTTCATAGACGGGGGCGCCCTGCCCGTGTCTCTGAGTTTCTTCCTGCAGCCGGGTCTTGAAGTCGGCCAGCATGTCCGCCCAAGCGCCGGGGTTGGCCAGATATGGCTTCCAGAGGCGCCGGGCCACCTCGGCGGCGGCCTTAAAGCCCCCGTCGAGATGCACCGCGCCCAATAGCGCTTCCAGCGCGTCGGCCAGAACGGAGGGCTTCTGGCGGCCTCCGCCGTGGGCTTCGCCCGCCCCCAGTATGATCGCCTCGCCCAGGCGCAGACGCCTGGCCACTTCGGCCAGCCGCGCTTCGCAGACGAGCGCGGCCCGAATGCGGGACATGTCCCCTTCCGTCAGCCGTGGTTCATGGTGATATAAAAATTCGCTGACGATCAGCTCCAGCACGGCGTCGCCTAAAAATTCCAGTCGCTGGTTGTCGGTTTCGCCGGCTTCGTCTTCAGGCCCTGTTTTAGGCGTCGAGGCGGAGCGGTGCGTCAAGGCGGCGGTCAAAAGGGCCTGGTCGTCAAAGCGATAATTGAGTCGTTCCAGCATTATTATAGTCCCGGCAGTCGAACATATCAGTTTCCGGACGACCAAATCTCTGTGATTTCAGGCTTTGATGAAATCCGTATTGACGCGTTTAGTCGGCGGGCAATAAATTTTTTGTTTCCCGGCCCTTAGTCAGGGGCTCGGCCCAGGTTCGCCTTCAGATATTCCGTCAGGCCGTCAAAGGCGCCGTTGCTCATGACGACGACTATGTCGCCGGGGGCGGCTTCA
>JAISRV010000205.1 GCA_031273445.1 Candidatus Adiutrix sp.
ACGAGACATGTGGGATTATACGGAAAAAGTCAAAGACCATTTTGAAAACCCCAGGAACGTGGGCGTGGTCGACCGTATCGACGGCGACGGCCAGGTGGGCTCGCTTTCCTGCGGCGACGCCTTGCGTCTGACCATACAGGTGAACAAAGACACCGGCAATATCGAAGACGCCAGATTTCAGACTTTCGGCTGCGCCAGCGCCATCGCCTCATCTTCGGCCATGACGGAGATGATCAAAGGCAAGCCCCTGGATGAAGCTTTAAAAGTCACCAACAGGGATATAGCCGACTACCTCGGCGGCCTGCCCAAGGAAAAAATGCACTGCTCGGTTCTGGGGCGGGAGGCGCTGGAAGCGGCGGTGGCCAATTACCGGGGACTGCCGCTGACCAAAAGCGACAGCCCCATCGTCTGCGAATGCTTCGGGGTTACGGAAAAGGAAATAGAACGGGTCATCCGCGAAAACAACCTGGCTACGGTGGAAGACATAACCGCCTATACCAAGGCCGGCGGCGGCTGCGGACGTTGCGCGCCTGAGTTGGAAAAAATCCTGGAAAGAGTGATCAAAGGCGCCCTGAAAGACGACGCCGCGTCCTCGGCCGCCGGCCAAACCGCCGCGCCGCGCCCGATGACCTTTCTGCAAAAGGCCCGGCTGATTGAAGAGGTCATCGCCAATGAAATCGCCCCGGCCCTGATGCGCGACGGCGGGGACATTGAACTGGTGGACATTGTCGGCGATGAAGTGCTGGTCACCCTAAAGGGCGCCTGCGCCGCCTGCCCTTCGTCCAAACGCACCCTGGCCGATTTCGTCACGGAAAAACTGCGCGAAACGGTTTCCGGGGCCATCACCGTCAAAGAAATGCGCCCCTAAGCCGGCGCTTTTCATTCAGCCACGCAAAAGACACGCCAGGAGCAATACTATAATGAGCCGCCTTATATATTTCGACAATAACGCCACCACCTCGACGGCGCCGGAAGTGGTCGAGGCGATGCTGCCTTTTTTCAGCCGCCGCTACGGCAATCCTTCCAGCATGTATCCCTTCGGCGGCGAAGTGGCCGCCGAAATCAAAGCGGCTCGCGAAAAAACGAGCGCGCTGCTCGGCTGCGAACCCAGGGAAGTCGTTTTCACCTCCTGCGGCACCGAGAGCGACAACGCCGCCATCTGGGCGGCCCTGCGCACCCAGCCGGACAAAAAACACCTGGTCGTCAGCCGGGTGGAACACCCGGCGATTGCCGCCAACGTGCCTTTCCTGCGCAAACTGGGCTACCGCGTCACTGAAGTAGGCGTCGACGAAAAAGGCGAGCTTCTCTGGGACCAATACCTGGAAGCGCTGACGCCGGACACGGCCCTGGCCACCTTTTTATGGGCCAACAATGAAACGGGCGTTCTCTTCCCCATAGAAAAAATGGCTGAAGCCGCCCACGACCGCGGCATCCTCTTTCACACCGACGCCGTGCAGGCGGCCGGCAAAATTCCCCTTGACCTGGCCGGAACCAAGGTGGATATGCTGTCCATTTCCGGCCACAAACTCCACGCTCCCAAAGGCATCGGCGTTCTCTACCTGCGCCGCGGCGTCAAGTTCACGCCTTTTATGATCGGCGGGCATCAGGAGTCCGGGCGCAGAGGCGGCACGGAAAACGTGCCTTATATCATCGGCCTGGGCCGCGCCGCGGAATTATCCCTGGCCAATATGCGCGACGAAAACACCAGAGTGAAGGAACTGCGCGACCGCCTGGAAAAAGGGCTGACCACAGCCATTACCCATACCCGCGTCAACGGCGGCGGGGCGCCGCGCGTGCCCAACACCACCAACATCAGTTTTGAATATGTCGAAGGCGAGGCTATTTTGCTGGGCCTGGCCTCGGCCGGGATCTGCGCCTCTTCCGGCTCGGCCTGCACTTCCGGCTCCCTGGAGCCGTCGCATGTCCTGCGGGCCATGGGCGTGCCTTTCACCGCGGCCCACGGCTCGATTCGCATGTCGCTGAGCGTTCACAACACCGCGGAAGAGGTTGAGCGGGTCATTGAGGTCTTTCCGCCGATCATCGCCAGGCTCAGGGAAATGTCGCCTTTCTGGAAAGGCGACGGCCCGGCGGAAGACCAGGCCATGCTCACCTGCGAAACCGGCGGCTGCCAGGTCTGCGGCGTCTGAGGAGTGATTTTCAATAAGCCTTACGCGAACCCCGCCTTTCAGCGGGGTTTGTTCGTAAACGCGCCCAAAAAAAGGCCGGCGGCCGGCCGGGCTCCCCAACCTCGCGGCGGAGAAAAAAGGCTCTTTGGGCGGGAAGATTATTTGTGGTATAATGAGATAATATGCGTCCATAGGAATTTAAGCGGACGGGAGGCTGAAATGCATTTTAAACCTCGGGCGACCAGGCGCCGCAGCATTTATATTCTGCCGAACATCTTTACGACCCTGAGCCTTTTTTTCGGCTTCTACTCCATTATGGGCTCGGTCAACGGCCGCTTCGCCCAGGCCTCCTGGCTTATTATGATCTCGGCTCTCTGCGACGGCCTGGACGGCACTGTGGCCCGCATGACCAGAACCACCAGCCAGTTCGGCGTGGAATATGATTCCCTCTGCGATCTGGTCGCCTTCGGCGTCGCCCCGGCCATCCTGGCCTTTTTCTGGGCCCTGACGCCGGAGCAACTGGCTTCGTTTTCGCCCTATCACCAAAAGCTGGGCATTGCCGCCGCCTTCATCTTTCTGGCCTGCGGCGCCTTGAGGCTAGCCCGTTTCAATATTTTTTCCGGCGCCCGCGACCCGGGCTTTTTTCAGGGTCTGCCCATTCCCGGCGGGGCCATGATGGTGGCCGCCGCCGTTTTGTGGCACCACCGCGCCGGCCCGCCCATCGCCCCTTACGGCCCGGCCATTTTGGGGCTGGTGCTGGCGTTGGCCTTTCTCATGGTCTCCAGCATCGACTATGTCAGCCACAAAAACCGGGCCCTGTTCAGAAACAATAAACCTTTTGAAACGCTGGTGTCGGTCGTCCTGATACTGGGCCTGGTCATAGTGAAGATAAAAAGCGCTTTATTGCCGTTGGGCTTCGCCTATCTTCTTTCGGGGCCCATCGTGACCGCGGCGCGGGCCGGCCGTCGCCGCGCCCGGCCGCCCGCCGGGGAAGAGGGCGGCCCGCCACGGAAAGACGAAGCCGGCCCGGCCAAGGCCGATCATTAATTTCAGCAAGAAAATTTCCGAGCTCAACCTGACAGAGGGTTCGTGTTGTATATTTATTCATTGCCCATAGCGGGAGCGGCTCTGCTGGCGGCCTCTCTGGCGTTCGCCTTAAAAGGCGGCCGGAAAAAGGCTAAAGAGGGCAAAAATTCCGCCAGGCGCAGGCTCGGCCGCGGCCTTGTGCTGATGCGCGAAAATCAGGCCCCCAAAGGGCGCTCCGGTTTGGCCGCGCCTCTGTTAATGGGGCTGGTCATACTGGGGCTCGGCTCCTGGCTGGCCGCCGCCTATTTTCTGCCTGAAGAACGCGCGGCTCTGGCCGAAGGCGAATCAGCGGGCGAACCCGCCTCGCCGCCTCCCGCCCGGACTCTCAGCGGGAAGATCGTCCCTCCCGCCGCTGAGGCCCAAAGCGCTCCGGCGGCGCAGAACCCGGCCGTCATGGCCCAGGCGGCCGCGGCCGCGGCCGCTTCCCCCCCGCCCGCCGGAGGAAGCCTTAACGCGGCCGAGCGGCCGGCGGCGCCGGCCGCCCCCATTTCCGAAGCGGCCCAGGCCATGGCTCTGAAGGCCAGCCGACTGGAACAGGTCGGCCTCTTGCCGGCCAAAAACGGCCCCGCCCCGCCCCAAAAAGCCAAACCGGCGAGGCCGGCCAATGCGACTCCGGCGGCGGCTAACGCGATCCCGGCGAGGCCGGCCAATGCGACCCCGGCGACGCCGGCCAATGCGACTCCGGCGCCGCCGGCCAATGCGACCCCGGCGGCGCCGGCCAATGCGACCCCGGCGGCGGCTAACGCGGCTCCGGCCAAGCCGCCGGCCGGCACGGGCTTATTGGCCGCCACGCGTGAATTCACAGTGCATCTGGCCTCTTTCGGCGACCCTGGCAATGCGGATAAATACAAGACGAAACTAGTCGACGCAGGGGAAAACGCCTTCATTTCCGAAATAACGGTTGAAGGCCGCATTTGGTATCGGGTCATGAGCGGGCGTTTCAATAACCAAAACGAGGCCAACAACCATGGCCTCGACCTCAGGCGGCGCGGCCTGACCACGGATTCCGGCAACTTCCTGGTCAAACCGTTGCGCTGAAGAGTTTTTATAGGCGCGGAAAACAGGAGACGACCCATGGCGGCGAACGGCTTGGTGCTGCGGGAACAAAGAATTTTGACTCGCAGGGATTTGATCTATTATCTGAAAATAACCGACCGCAAAACCGGCGAAGAACTCGGGCGGGTGGGCGATATTCACACTGAAGGCATGCTGGTGTTAAGCAGCGCCCCCCTACCGCTGGGCCTGTTCTATAAAACCGCCGTCGCCCTCCCCAAATCCCTGGCCGACTCTGTGCGGCTTAAAGAATTGCCTCTGTGTTGCGAAACGCTTTGGAGCCGCCCCGGCCCCAAAAACGCCAATTTTTACGAAACGGGCGTGCGCTTCGTCGCCGCGGACAAGCCTCAGCGGATTATTATAGAAAAAATCATCGCTTCTTTCGCCATTTCCGGGGCTGAGGCCCCATGATAAATTACAGCCAGATGAGGTAAGCCAAATCCCCATGTTCGCGTTCGATTTAGGCCGTTTCGGCCTGGCCGCCAACAACAAGGCCACAGAAGAATTCGCCAGGCTCAAAGCCGGTTTCGGCGGTTCGGGCGACTCCTTCCCCATGGAGTATGTCTGGCCGTTTCTGGCCGGCCTGATTATTATAATCCTCCTGGCCGCGGTAATCGGCATCGTCCGCCGCAAGCGCCGCCACGACATGTTCAGCGGCTGGTTCGCCGTCACGGAGCCGGAGCGCATCGCCATGGTCTTCAGGCGGGCCGTCGCCCGTGAAGCCTTGTTTACGCTGGAAATTTTCGACCAGCGGCATACCGTCATCTACAAAGGGCGGGTGGTGGATATGCGGGAAAATTACAGCGTGGCCCTGGAATTGTCGCAGACGCCCTTCCCGGATATCGACTTTGAGGGCTTCCCCGTGCAGGTGCATATTAATTTTCGCCCAGCCCCCAAGGTGCCTATGGAGCATTACCAGTTCTCCAGCCGCACCATGTTCATTGATTTTCCCCGGGAACGCGCCTGGCGCATCGCCAGAGTGCTGGTGTCCTGGCCCAGAAGCATCATCAGCGCCCAGCGCCGCGATTTCCTGCGTCTGGAGCCGTCGGCGGAACACTCTCTAAGCTGCCTGGTTTGCTCCGTGCCCCAGGAACCAGTCGCCGATATGGGTCAGGTCGAGGAAATAGCGACGGCCGCGGTTCTCGACATAAGCGTAGGCGGGGCCCAGCTGGTCTTTCCCGGCGCTCCGGGCCTGACGGAAACACAGCGCTACATGGGCGTCATCACCCTCCCCGGCATCGAATTGGATTCGTCCACGCCCAAAGACACGCTTTATCTGTTGATGCAGCTCATGACCCAGGACGTCATCGGCCGCGGGGCCGCGGCCGATTTATCCGACAAATCGATCCGCACCATAGTCCGCACCCGTTTTCTGGGCCGCTACATTTTCAATAAAGCGACGCAGCGCTGGGCCTATGCCCAGTTCAGCCATGAAGCCTTTCAGGTCCTTTCGAACTGGATGTATGCCTATCAACGCCATCAACTGCAAAAAGAAAAGGATCTGCTGCCCTCCCCGCCTAAAGGCAGGGTCAACCTATATCCTTCCATTCCGCCGGAACGCCCGGAACCGAAAGACGATTAAAGCTCCGGCCGGGGGCTTGGCTATTTTAAATGTAAATGATCGGCTTGGCTGTCTGGGTCGTAGCTGGGCAAAAAATGTTATTTTTGCCCAGCGAGCGAGTTAATCGGCCTCTCAACCAGTCGCTTAGCTCCGTCGCCCCTCTCCGGGGGCGACCACTTTTTAAAAATATTCGCCTATACCTGATGTTTGCCGGCTGCCAGCCCCTGAAGCGGCAGGGCGTAACGAACGGAACAAATGAGCGATGAGACAAAAAAGGCGGGGGCTTGCATTTTTAGCGGCGAACTGTTTAAATGCTTACCTAAAGGCTGACTGTGCGCCGGGAGTTTAACGACTGCCGGCGCCTGTTTGCCGGGCTCCCTCCCTCCCCCAAAAAAATAAAGACGCGGGTCGCGACCGCCGGAAGGCGGCCGCCTCCGTCCATGACGGAGGCGGCCTTCAATAAGGCCAGGGAAAATAGAACGGGCCGCCATTTTTTAAAAATTCAGGAACACGAATCACTATGAAAGACCCTTTGCTAAACGATGAACGCCAGATAGGCGATCTTTTGCCGGCCGGATTCGATCCGCATCTGTCCATGCGTATCCTGGCGGATTATCTCCACAGCCTGGAAACATCTTTTGAAGAGCTGAAAAAAACCTCCTCCGCCGAGCGGCGCAATTTGCAGAGCGAACAGCGCACTCTGCTTAAAACCTGCGAAGATCAGCAGCAGCAGATAGATCGCCTCACCAATGACCTGATGGACCTGACCAACACGTTGGAAGAGCAGGAGAGCCTGCTCTCCACCGCCAACCAGAAAGTAGCCAACTTCGAAAAACAGTTTAAAAAGCTGCACCGTGAAAACAGCGATCTGACCAACCGGCTGACCCAGAAGGAAAACGACGCCAATTTTTTCCACCAGGAACTGGAGCGGTGCCGGTCTGAAAGCGAACAGGCCTTCAACAGCCTGAATTCGGCCAACAACAAGCTGGAAGAGCTGGAAAGGCGCCTGGCGGTCGAACGTGAAACCGCCGCCGCCCATGAAAAAGAAGCCCGGCGCCTGACCCTGGACCTGTCGGAAAGCCACGGGAAAAATCTCATCACCGAACGCAGGCTTGAAGAGATGGTCCTCAAATACGGCGAGGAAATAAAGCGCCTGAACGAGCGCCTGAACGCCGACGCCCAGCACGAAGCGGCCCTTTTGAAAAAGCGGGTGCGTTCCAGTCTGGGCCCGGAGATACGCGATATGGAAAAAATATCTTCCGACAAGCTCAGCATAGAGACGGCCAGTAATCTCAAAGCTCTCCTGGGCCGCTTCATCGCCAAACTGGAACAGGCCGGCATCGACCTGAAATAAGGGACCCGATAAATTTTTGCCGCCGACTTTTTAAAGTGCTATAATCAAACCTCTCCGCCGGAACGGATGCGAAACATCTGAAAGTCCAGGGCCTGACCCTGGCAAGGGAGGCAATATGGATCGACGCGTGTTCCTCAAATCCCTGGCGGGCGGGGCGGCCGCCTTGGGGCTGGGTCAAACTCTGGGTTCCTTCAGGCCTTCCTCGGCCCTGGCCCAGGATTTTCCGGACCTGGTGGCCGTCAGAGGGAGCGAAGCGACGGTTATGTATGACCGGGCCATGGCGGCCCTGGGCGGCTTGGGCCGCTATCTCAAGGCCGGCCAGACGGTTTTGATAAAACCCAACATGGGCTGGGCCATAGGCCCGGAGGCCGCGGCCAACACCAGCCCGGCCCTAATGAGCCATATAATCAAAAACGCCCTGGCCCTGGGCGCCAAAAAAGTCTCGGTCTTCGACAACACCTGCGACAACTGGAAAAGCGCCTACAGCGTCTCGGGCCTGGAGGCGGCGGCCAAGGCCGCCGGGGCCGTGACGGCTCCGGCCAACAGGGAGGCTTATTTCCAGAAAGTGGCCGTGCCCGGGGCCGCTTATCTTAAAGAGATCTCCTACCATGAGCTCTACCTGGAGGCCGATGTCGTCATCAACGTCCCCGTTCTCAAACACCACGGCGGCGCCAAAATGACCGCGGCCTTGAAAAACCTCATGGGCGCGGTCTGGGATCGCGGGGCGCTCCACCGCCAGGGTCTCGACCAGACCATCCCGGAGAT
>JAISRV010000252.1 GCA_031273445.1 Candidatus Adiutrix sp.
CCGAACTTCTGAAGGCCAAGGCGCTGGCCCCCAATGACCCCGACATTGAAAATTATCTCGGCATGGCTTATTACGGCATGCAGGAATACGACCTGTCCGAGCAAAGCTATAAAAGGGCGCTGGCGCTTGACCCCAAGCGCACCGACGTCCACAACAACCTCGGCCTGGTCTATATGGCGCGCAACGACTATGATCAGGCCCTGGCTGAATTCAACCTCTGCCTGAAAGACCTGGTTTATCAGAAACAGTACCTGCCGCTTACCAATATAGGGCTGGTTTACATGATGATGGGACGTCTTGAAGAAGCGATGGCGCCCCTGATGCGGGCCACGGAGATCGCCCCGGACTACGCCAAATCGTATCTGTTGATCGGCCAGATATACTTCCGCCAGAGCCGAATCAACGACGCGCTCAACTATCTGACCAACGCCGCCAGGCTGAACCCCAACGACACCGAGACCTTCATGTCCCTGGGCGACGTCTATGTCCAGCTCGGCAACGCCGAAGAGGCGGCCCAGTCATACAGCCAGGTCACCCAGCTGGCGACCAACACGCCCATAGCCCTGGAGGCCCAGAAACGCGCCCGGCGCGTCATGGGTTTTGAATAACGGCCCGAAGGACTCGACCACATGCGCAAAATGCCGAAAATTCTGATTTTGACGGCCCTCATCAGCCTGAGCGCGGTCGCCGCGGCCTCAGCCGAAATGCGCGCCTTCCCCGGCTTCAAGGTCACCCTGCCGGACGGCTGGACGGCGACGGGAAAAAAGGCCGGCGCCGGCCCCGCCGGCCCGGTGACCATACCGGCGCCGGGCGACCAGGCCACTATACGCGTCAATGTCTTCCCGCCCCTGAGCGGCGACGCGGCCAGTCAAGTGGAAAGCATGGTCAGGGGCTACAAACAGGCAACGCCGGAACTGAAAGCCGTCAACTCCGGCCTAGGCGACGGCGGCTATAAATTTGAAAGCGACGCGGGCGCTTCCTCGACCTATTTCTGCCGCCTGGGGCGGAATGTTCTGATCGTAGAAGTCAACGGCCGGGAAACATCGGCCGTGAAAAGCCTATTGGACTCCATTAAGGCGTCGAATGTGCCGCTCGCGGCCCCAGCCGGGGCACTGGAAACCGCGCTGCCGCCGACCCCGGTTGAAGCCGAAAAAACCGCCGCCGCCGAGACGGCCGTCAGTAAAAATACGAGCCCAGATCAAGCCCTGGAAACAGACGCCGCCCCGCCCGCCGCACTAACCGCGGCCGCGGCTAAAGCCTCCGCCCCGGCCCGGCCGAAACCGCCCGGCTTTACGGGATTGGAATTAAAATCGCCGAAAGGCTGGAAGGCGACTGAAAAAAACGAAAGCTCCGAAAGGCGCTCCACCACTATCGTGCTGGAATCGCCCAGCCGGCTGACGACCGTCCACATCAACCTGGCGGAACCTGAAAAAAGCCCGGCAGCCGATGAATTGGAAAATTTCGTCAAGGCTTATAAAGCAAAATTGCCGTGGCAGACGTCAACAGCCTCGAATGTCGGCGACGGCGGCTACAGGTTCACCGGCGGTCCGGGCGGCTCATCCATATATTTCTGCCGTCTTGGCCCGGATGTTCTAACTATTCAGGTCGACGGCCGCGAAACTCCGGCTGTGCTCGACCTCCTTGCTTCCATCAAAAAACCGGGTTCGCCCGACCAACCGGCGGCGAGCGCGGCCGCGCCGGCTCCGGCCGCGGTCACGGCGTCCGCCGCCCAAGAACCGGCGGCCGCGGCCGGGCTCGGCGACTTCTTCGGCTTCAAAGCGGAACTGCCGAAAGGCTGGGTGGCGGCCGAAAAGACGGAAAGGCTGCCGGAACGTTCCAGCAACCTAGTCTTAAGGTCCCCCGACGGCCGCGTGGCGCTCTACATCAATTTGTCTCCGCCGCTTGGGGGCGACGCGGCCATTGAAGTGGAAAACTCGGTCAAAATTTACGAACTGAGTTTGCCTGGACAAAAATTCGTCAAAACCAACGTGGGCGACGGCGGCTACAGGCTGATCAGCGACAGCGGCAATTCGACGGTCTATTTCTGCCGCTTGGGGTCAGACGTATTGACCATTCAGGTCGACGGCCGCGAGACCCAGGCGGCTAAAAGCATTATCGACTCCATAAAACAGAAATAAGGCGGACCATATGAAGACGGCTGAAATCATCAAACCGGAGTTCCGGACGGCCGAACGGACCAGGGGGATCACGCCCTTCATCGCCATGGAAATATTAGAGCGCGCCAAAGCTCTAGAGGCCCAGGGGCGCCGCATCATCCAGCTCCAACTCGGCGAACCGGACTTCGACACACCCGAAGTCATCAAGGCCGCGCACCAGCGGGCCCTACGCGAAGGGCATACCCACTATACACCATCTCTTGGCGATCCGGAACTGAAAGAAGCCCTGTCGGCGCATTACAGGAAACGCTATAAACTCGACATTTCCCCGGATCGCTTCTTCATCGTCCCCGGCTCATCCCCCGGGCTGATGCTTCTTTTCAGCGCCATTTTAAACCCCGGCGACGCGGTCATCCTCCCCGACCCCGGTTACCCCTGTTACGACAACATGGTGAAATTTTTCGGCGGGGAAGCCCGATGCGTCGCCGCCAGGGAAGAAGACGGTTTTCTTTTCCGGCCCGAAGACCTCAGGTCCGCTCTCGGGCCGGAAGTGCGAGCTATCCTCATAAACTCCCCGGCCAATCCCACCGGGGCCGTTATCGACGAAGAGCGGCTCCGTTTCCTGGCCTCTCTGGGCCGTCTGGTGATCTCCGACGAGATATACCATGGCCTGACCTATGGCGACGAGCCGGAGCACAGCATTCTGGAATACACCGACCGGGCGGTGGCGACCGGCGGCTTTTCCAAGCTTTTCGCTATGACCGGCTGGCGGCTGGGCTATCTGGTGCTGCCTCCGGAACTGACCCGCACTATGCTTATCCTGTCGCAAAACTTCCTCCTTTCCACCAGCGCGGCCGTGCAGAAGGCCGGCGTCTGCGCCCTGAAGGAGGCCTGGCCGGAAGTTGAAATAATGCGCCAAACCTACGACCGCCGCCGCAAGCTGCTTCTGACCGGCTTAAGCCGCCTCGGCCTTGGGGTCAAGTCGGAACCCACCGGCGCCTTCTATGTGCTGGCCAACGCCTCTCACGTGTCGAGCGATTCCTTCGCCCTGGCCTTCGACCTCCTGAATAAAGCCGGCGTCGGCGTCGCGCCGGGCCTTGATTTCGGCGCCGCGGCTGAAGGTTTTCTGCGCTTTTCCTACGCCAATTCCGAAGCCAATATTGAGGAAGGACTGGAACGCCTGAAAACATACCTGGATCAGAAATGATCTCATGGCCTTAAAAGCCCCGGTTTTAATGATGACAGGATCAAAACGCATGAACGAACTGAAAAAGGCCACGCCTTCGAGCGAGTTAAGCATGGCGGAAAGCTCTTCGGGGCAAAACGCATGGACGAACTGAAAAAGGCCGCGCCTTCGCCGCCGGCTCTTGCGGCCGACTTCGTCGTTTCCGCCGCGGCCGCGGCCCAGTTTCCGGCGCCGCATCTGCCGGAAATCGCCCTTCTGGGCCGCTCCAACGCCGGCAAATCTTCACTGATGAACCGCTGGCTGGGGCGCAAGACCCTGGCCCGCGTCGGCGCCGCTCCCGGCCGGACGAGACTGATCAACTTTTTCAACATCGTCTGGCGCAAAGGGGATCGGCCCTTTTTTCTGACGGACCTCCCTGGCTACGGTTTCGCCGCCGTGCCCAAAGCGATGGCGGTCGGCTGGGGCCGGCTGGCGGCCAACTATCTGGAAGCCGGGCGCCCCATTAAAACCGCCCTTTTGATCATGGACATCCGGCGCGACCCACAAACCGAAGAATATGGCCTCCTGGACTGGCTGGCTTCGCTGAATATTCCCGCCTGGCTGATAACTTCCAAGGCCGACAAGCTTAAAAGCGACGAACGGAGCCGCCGCCTCGCCCACATCAGCGCCCTCTGCCGAAGCCGCGTCCCCCTGACCCGCCCGCCCCTGGCCTTTTCCGCCCTGACCGGGCTAGGGCGCGAGGCGCTCATTTCCGGCCTGATCGACTCCGACCTTCTCCACAGCGGAGAAATCAGGCCCTTTGCGGAGGAATGACGGCGGACATGATTCAAGCTTTCGGCATCTTTTCCGGCGGTCTGGACAGCCTTTTGGCCGCGCGTCTGTTGATGGATCAGGGTCTCGTCCCGACCCTGATCACCTTCGCCTGCCCCTTTTTCCCCGATATTGAGCGGGCCGCCGCTTCCGCTAGGGCTCTGGGGCTGCCGCTGACGGCCAGCGACCTCTATGACGACCTTCTGCCCCTGGTCAAAAACCCGCCCCACGGGCACGGCCGCTGCCTGAACCCCTGCATCGACTGCCACGCCCT
>JAISRV010000157.1 GCA_031273445.1 Candidatus Adiutrix sp.
CCGGAAAAAAGTTTTCCTGCCGCGCGATCTAGTGGAGAAGATGCTGACTAAGACCCCTTCTTCCTTTGTCTGCGCGGCGCCCAACCCCGCTTTCGATTTGGACATGCGCCTGGGCAACCTTTACATGCGCCAGGTAGGCGGCCCTATTTCTTTATACGACATGCGCCACAGCAAGATGAGCCCTCTGACTTTCCAGGACAACATGGATTCGGCCCGTCTCATCAACGCTCTGCCGCACATAGACGTCGCCAGCGCCATGACCCCGCAGGACATAAACCCGGTCACCTACGACATCGCCGTGGTCAAGGGCCTGTTTGAAAACAGCGAGAAACACTTCTGGGCCCTGACCACTCACTCCAGCCATCTGAAATATGAATTGGAAATGGCCGCGATAGTGGCCGGCGGCCTGGAAAAGCTTAAAAAACGGCCTCTTTTCAGCGGCATCTTCTGCGTCATTGATCCACTGCGCTACCCGAAAGACGAAGTGGAACGCCTTTTGTTGTACGGGCAATACAATATTCCGGTTCGGGTGCCGATCACTTCGCTGGTGGGGGCCAACGCGCCCTTTACCCTGGCCGGGGCCATGACCCAGATCAACGCGGAATTCCTTTCTTCGGTGGTCATAGTTCAAGCTCTCTGTCCCGGCCTGGGGCTCTGGTATTACACCCTGCTTCAGGTTCTGGACATGAAGAGCGGGCGCAGCGTGGCCAACGGCCCGGAATTGATGCTGCTCTATGCCGCCGCCGCCCAACTGAGCCGCCGCTACAATGTGCCCAGCACTTTCTCCAGCGGCACTCTCACCGACACGCAATCCCATCAGGCCATGTATCACTACGGCTCCACCCAGACCATGGGAGCTTTGATGCAGATAACGGAACAGGGCGGGGCCGGCAGCATCCAGGCGGCCAGCTTTTACAGCCATCAGGCCATGGTGCTCATCAACGAATCCATGGGCTATCTGAAGGCCATGGTCAAAGGCCTGAACGTCAATGAAGAAACACTGGCGGTGAAAGATATCGCCGCCATGGCGGACAAGGGCGAATTTTTGTCCAGCAGGCTGACCATGAAGTATCTGCGCAAGGAGCCGCATCATGTGCCGGAGATTATGGATTGGCGGCAACTGGCCAATTGGGAGGAAAAGCCCGACACCATCATCGACCGGGCTGAAGATGCGGTGCGTAAAATTCTGAAAGAGCCGCAGGAGGCGCTGCTGGCCCCGGAGGTCCAAAAAGAGCTTGACCGCCTGATGGCCGCCGCCGACAAAGAGTTCGCCGCTTGACGGCAACCTGATATGGAGGCCGTCGTCAGAAGCCGGGGCAGGCCCCGGCTTCTGTTTTTTCCGTGCGCCCAAGCCTGAAAAAATCGCCGGGATTCGCCGTCGTTCAGGGCTTGGCCGCGTTTTTCCGATGTAGCCAGATTGCGGCCCCTACCGTCAATATCGCCCAGAATAAAACAGGTTTGAAAGCCTGGCCGTAGTGGGCATGAACGCTTAAATTCCGATATGCAGGGTCGGTTTGGGCGCCGGCCAAAATCAGGCCTATGATGTTCTGCATGATCGCGCCGAACATGAAGGGCATGAGGTTCAGAAAGCCGATAACCGTGCCGGTGACGTTTTCAGGGAAAAAGCCCCGGCCGATGGCGAAGAGAAGGCCGGTGCCGTGCACGCCCATTGGCGCCAGAAGGCACAGAAGATAGAGCATCCAGGGCGCGGCTTCGTCAGGTCCCCAGATGATGAAGGCGGTGATGCCCACGTTGCCGAGGGCCAGGCAGATTATCACCCGGCTATATGAACCCCAGCGGTCGCCGAGCAGAACCATGAGCGGGCCTCCCGCCAGAAAGCCGATAGCCGCCGTCGACAGCATGTTGCCGGCCGAGACGCTCGACAGGCCGTAAACCTCCATCAGAAAAGGCCCGGCCCACAAACCGGTGAAGGTGTCGTATAAAAGGTCGGTGCCGGAGTAGACTAGGCTTATCAACCAGAAAATAGGCTGGCCCAAGGTTATTTTTGCGGCCGCCAGGAAGCCGAGGCCGCGGCCTGGAGGAGCTTCGGAATTTTTGCGGCCGATTTTCACGGTTGATGGGCGATCGCTGATGAGCCGCCAGACCAGCAGCCACAGCCCCAGGGCGACCAGGCCCAGCATAAGAAAGGACCAGCGCCAGCCGAAATGAGCGGCGGTTAAGGCCAGGGGCGAGCCGGCCAGGAAGTTCGACAGGGCGCTGGCCGCCAGAATGCAGCTGGAGGCCAGGCCGAAATAGCGATCAGGCAGCCAGTTGGCGGCCAGCCGCACGGCCGGAACAAAGGCGAAGCCGGCGGCCATGCCCACCAGCGCTCTGGCCAGAGCCGCCGACCAGAATGACGAGCTTTGGCTGAACCAGATCGAAGCCGCCCCCAGGAGAGCGGCGGACATCATCAGGCAGCGTTTGGGGCCGAACCGGTCGGCCCCAAAGCCGGCCAGAGGCTGCATCAGGGCATAGGTGATGAAGGTGGCCGAAAACATCAGACTCAGGTCGTCCGGCCCCAGGTTCAGAGAGGTTCGGATGTCCAGGGCCACCACCGGCGGCGAGATCCGTTCCAGGGCGGCGACGACGTAAGCCAGGGCGGCGATGGCCATGACCAAAATGGCCCTGGGGCGCACTTTGGCCGCGCGGTCGGCTTCAAGCGGGGCCTTCGTCTCCGGCATCGGCATAACTCCTTGGTGTGGGTTGGCGAAGGCCGTCAAGGCGCGGCCAGGCTCGTGACGGCGCAGCTTTGGTTAAACCTCTTGTCGACCTGGCCGGCGACGCCCTGCCTCAGCGGGCGGGCAGGCCGGATGAATACGGCTGATTTAAATGCAATAAACGGGCCGAAGTGTTTTTGGTCTATATTGCTAAATAATTAAGCAAGTTAAACGTTCACGTAAGGTTCATTTATGATTTAAAAATGAATCTATCGCCTTGCTCATGGCTTTAAATCGTATTGACATTTCATTAATAAATCAAATATTATAAATGATTATAATATATTATAATAAAATGGTCTGTTGATTCTAAAATGAAACTACAGGTTAGATTATTATCGGCGGATTGTGATTATGACCAAGGGCTTGGCGTCTGTAACAGTAATTCTAAATATAAATGATCGGCTTGGCTGGCTGGGTCGCAGCTGGGCAAAAATGTGATTTTTTGCCCAGCTCGTTGCCTCCATGACTGCTCCGATTGCTTCCGGCTGGAGCGTTAGTTGCCGGGGTGGACCTTACAGCCATTGGATGCAACGCGCCTTTTCACGACGCACAAGACAGCATTGAGATAACTGTAAAGACTCGCGCCGGCTTAACGGCCTTTCGTTATTCTGCTCCGTTCATGCGCCTGGTCCAGGAAAAATCTTTGGAGGTGACATAGTCTTCAATGCGGCGGAGGCGTTTTTCAAGGCGCCCGGCCCGACGGGCCAGCCCGGCTACGGCCGCATCAGGATCAAGTTGCGCTTGCAGCCATATTTCTCTCTCTTCCGGGCTGTTCAGGGTCCCGGCCGGCGCCGGACTCATAATCATGGCCGCCGCGAGATAGAGAATTATAGTCGGCCAGAAAAAAAGGAAAATTGTGGCTAAAATCAATAAGAGCCGCACCAGACCCGCCGACCAGCCGTAGTGGTCGGCCAGACCCTTGGCCACGCCGAAGATGACGCCGTCGTCCGCGCGAAAAGGGCCGTATGACTTGAGTTGGGCGATAAAGCCGCGTTGGCCGGCGGCGGTTCGGCTATTTTTGTCGTTCATGACTATTGCCTCCTTCAGCGCCGTTCCCGGCTTTTATCGCCGGCGGAGTTCATGATTATGTCTTCCAGAGCGTTCAAACGCGTTTCCAGTTTTTCCAGAGTTCGTTCTAATTCACGGGCCGTTTCGAGCGTTTTGTTGCGTTCGGCTCTGGCGTCCCCGCCTTTGAACAGTTTCATGGCTAAAATCACAAAGCCGATGCTGATCAGCATCAGAGGCAGTCCTATAGCGACCAGAAAGATTATCGCGGCGTGTCCCATGGCTGTTTCTCCCATTAACTAAATTTCCAACAACTGACTGCGCAGAGGCTCGACTGCGGCTGAAGCCCGCCGTCGTTAAGACGG
>JAISRV010000378.1 GCA_031273445.1 Candidatus Adiutrix sp.
ACCTCCCCGAGCTTGTTCTCGCGCCAGGTGGAACCCGCCTCGTCCTTGAGCCGGGTGTTCAAGGCCGCGCCATCGGTCTGAATGTACAATATGCCGTCGCGATCCTTTGGGAAATGATATTTCCCGCTGTTGAACGCCGTAAACGCGTCCTCGGCCCTTCGGCAATCATTTTTGAATATAACCCCGCCGACAAAATTGGCCGCCAGGCGAACAGTGTCGTCGTTGATATTGACGTGCATCACTTCCCGTATGGCCTCTTCGGCTCTTTGATAAGAGGACTGGTTCTGAGCCCAGAAAGCAATTTTCAGCATTGCCAGCGGCGTGATTTTGAAAGGCAACCCTGCCAGACCGAGATGGCAGTCAAGTGGAGCGACGCTTTTTGCCCCGGTCAACCGCATCAGTTCTTCTTTGCAGTCGGATGTGGGTATCAACACGTACCGTAAGTAACTCAACGGCCCGAGCGCAGTGGTCACTGTGATTGGATTCTTAAAATGTGTGCGCAAAGTTATCCCTTGCGCTCGGAATTCTCTTTTTTTTTACGGATCAAATCGCTTTCGTCAACGGTACTCATCATCTCTTTCAGCATATCTGAATACATATTATTGGTGTTGTTCTGTAATTCGGCCCACAGTTGCTCAATCTCTGTTATGGTGATAAAGTTGTCGACATCGGAAGTGCCGGCTTCAAATCTCTCTTTGAATTCTTTTATCAGACGTTCTATTTCCGCTATTCTGTTGCTCGTTAAGTCTCGATTACTTTGGCTCATATACTGACGCCTCCTATCTTTTAAGGTCAGTATATCAGATGTTACTCTATATGTATATACCAAATATTTATATCTATACACTGCCCAGCTAAACCATTTGACGTTCCGCATTTTTTTATGTATAATATCACTTTATTCAGACACGGCCTAATAAAGGCCGTCGGCTGGACAAAAATTATGGGCGATTAGCTCAGCTGGATAGAGCGTTAGCCTCCGGAGCTAAAGGCCGCGCGTTCGAATCGCGCATCGCCCACCATAATGAATCAAGGGTTTCAGCCAAAAATTCGCTGAAACCCTTGTCGCATTTAGGGCATTATGAAACAAGATATGCGCAGCCTGAATCAGCAAGGGCAGTATGAACTCCGTAAGCAGATTGTCCTTCTCAAAAGTCAGGGTCGAAGCAGTCCTGAGATAGCGGAAATAATCGACCTGACCCGGCAAAGCGTCAACGCGACTTGGCGGCGTTATAAAGCCGGCGGTTTAGAAGCGATTAAGCCGAAAACGAGAGGTCGCCGTCATGGTCAGCACCGCAGATTGAGCTCGGAACAGGAAAAAAAATTAAAAAGTCTGATGATCGACAAGACTCCGGAACAATTGTCCTTCAAGTTTGCCCTATGGACCAGAGCGGCGGTTAAAGCTGTGGCCATGAAACGCTTTAAAACAGACCTGTCTCTTCGAACCATAAGCTGGTATTTATCGCGCTGGGGCTTCACGACCCAAAAGCCGATCAAGCGGGCCAATGAACAGAACCCTGAAGCGATATCGAACTGGCTCAATTCAGCGTACCCGCTCATAAAAGAGCGAGCCAAAAAGGAAAAGGCTGAAATTAACTTCCAGCTTAAGCCCCGCGCTATGCGCGGGGCTTAAGCTGGAAGTTACGGCTTGGGCATCCGTAGGCCTCACCCAGCGTGGGGCCTTTTTATTTAGGCCCGCTATTTCGGCTCTTCATCAATTTATAGGCGCGGAACGCGTAGCCAGGCCTCTTTCCGCACTTTTTCCGCCGCGTCCTGGCCCAGAAGCTCGCGGATGAGGGCCAGCGAGAATTCTTCGGCGGCGCCCGGGCCCTGGCCGGTTATGAGTTTGCCGTCGATTTCCGCCGGGTTCATCGTCTTTTTGCTGTTTTCAAGCAGTTTTTTATGATCCGGCCCGGCCCATTGTTCCGCCTGTTCTTCCATCCCGGGAAAACAGGTGAAGGTTTTCCCCCTTAGAAGCCCCAGTTTGGCGAAAACCACTATGGGCGAGGCGCAGATGGCGGCGACGACATTTCCCGCGGCCTGGGTCTTCAGTATCAATTCGACGGCTTCCTGGCACGCGGCGATATTAGAAGCCCCGGGCATGCCGCCAGGACAAATGACCGCGTCAGGGGCCGAAGAATATTGTTTCAGCGCGTCTTTGGCGGTCAGGCCGGCGGTGATGGTCAGCCCATGCGCGCCTGTTATTTCAAGCCTGGGCGAACAGGCCGCGGCGGCGACAGAAATTCCCGCGCGGCGCAGATAGTCAAAGGGGGTAACGCCTTCAATTTCTTCAAAGCCGTCGGCATACAGTATTAAAGCTTGCTTCATGCTGCCCTCCTAAATGGATGAATAAAGCGACCTAAGTGTTAAGTGATATGCGCCTCTATAAAATAATAGAGGCGCCAGAAATTTTGTCAATAGAGACTCGCGAATAAAGGCGGCCTGGATTGAATGCGGGCGGCGATTTGACTTTTTAGCGGAGCTGCGCTATCAATGGATGGAGCTTGCTTTGCCTTGGATTATCATATACAAAGACGGCCTGGGCTTGCCCGTAATTTGAACGAACCGCGAGCGACTATGGATTGTGACGAACTGAATGAGTTGAACGCCTGGGCGCGGGAAATCGGCTATGGCCAGCAGTGGGCGGGCGACGATGAGGAACCGTTGCCCGAAGGCCGCGGCCGTTTGGGCGAACTGGTTGATTTTTTTGTATGGGATACGGCGCCGCCGAAAGTCGCCCGCTTGCCGGAGTCCATCCGTCTCCTGCGCAATCTTAAGAAATTGGATTTGCGCGATGCGCCGCTGGAAGGTCTGCCGGAATCCATCGGCGAGCTGCGGAGGCTGGAAGACCTCTATCTGTCCAAAGCGCGGATCGCGCGTCTGCCTGACGGTTTCGCCAAACTCAAGAAACTGGAGTATCTCGAAATTGAAGAATCCGGCCTTGAGCGTTTGCCGGAAGATTTCGGAGAGCTGGAAAATTTGGCATATTTGTCCCTGACCGCCAACCGCATCCAAAGACTGCCGGATTCCATGCGTCGCCTCAAACGGTTGAAGCGGCTGAGACTTGGCGGCAACCAGCTGGCCGAAGTTCCGGAATGGATAGGCGAACTGGTCGGCCTGCGCGAACTGATTGTCGGGAACAATCCGCCGCTCGCCCGCTTGCCGGATGTGCTGGCCGACATGCCGAATTTGCGTCACTTGGCGGCGGACGCCGAACTTTCTCCGCCAAAGCTGGCCTATATCCGGGACATGTTCGACAGGCCCCTGGGTCTGCTTCAGGCGACCTTCGCCGAAATGCTGACCCCCATCGACACGGATTTCGTCCTGCCGGAAGAAGACGCGCGTCTGCGGCGGCGTGGTTCCATCGGCCCGGATGACGGCCCATATTTCTACGGCGAAACCGTGGAGTACCTGTTCGGGCGCGGCGAGAAAGGCGAGTACGTCGATTTTCACCTCGCGCACTGCATTTGGGGCAACAGGCACAGGCGCATTTGGGAAAACGGGGAATGTGAGAAACTGGAAACCGTCTCCATCGCCCATTCCGGCGACGAGCTGAAACGCATCTGCGACATGCTGGACGCCAAGGGATTTTCGTACGCGCTCTGATTTCCAAATTATCCGCCAGGCGATGGCCTGAATTGATCCTTAACTTCCTGGAACACGTCGATCAGAACCGGGTCGAAATGGGTTCCTCTGCCTTCTATTATGATGCGGGCGGCTTCTTCGTGCGAAATGGCTTTTTTATAGGGCCGGTCGGAGATCAGGGCGTCATAGACGTCGGCAATGGCCATTAACCGGCCCTGCAAGGGAATTTCCTCCCCGCGAAGCCCGTCGGGATAGCCGGAGCCGTCCCATTTTTCATGGTGAGTCATGGCGAATATTTTCGAGTGCTTCAAAAAATCGCTCTCCGAAGCGCGGGCGCTTATCTTCTCGATTATCCGGGCGCCGAAGAGGGAGTGGCGCTTCATCTTCTCGAACTCGTCGGGCGTGAGTTTGCCGGGTTTTCTGAGTATGCCGTCGCTGATCGCAATTTTGCCCACGTCGTGCAATTGAGACGACTGCGACACGAGCTTCATGTCCCAATCCGCCGTTTCCTCCCGATAAAGCCCAAAATCCTGCAATGCGCCCACTAATATGTCCAGCCATCTCTGCGTGCGCTGCACATGCCCGCCCGTGACGTCATCGCGGCTCTCCACCAGGTCCGCCAGCGTATTCAATATGGCCCCTTGGAGTTCGAGCACGCGGCCCGTCTTCTCCTCGACCAGGCGCTGAAGATTCTCGTTGAAATTCTGGAGCTCCAACTTCTGATCCTCAAGGGTTCGCTTTTGGGATTCCATTGTCAGGTGGATTTCAACCCGTTTGCGGAGGAGAGACTGCACGAACGGTTTTGCTATATAGTCCGCCGCCCCGAGGTTCAAGCCCTCGACTTCGCTGTCCGGGTCATTTTTTGCGGTGAGGAATATGACCGGGATATCGCGGGTTTCAGCGCGGTTTTTCAGAATTTTAATCGCTTCGAGCCCGTTCATTTCCGGCATGTTTATGTCGAGCAAGATCAAAGAAGGCCTCTCCGCCTCCAGTAAACTGAACATTTTGGCGCATGAGGGAACGGTGAAAACGTCGTAAATGTCGGACAGGGCGGTCTTGGCGTACTTCAGGTTGGTGATGTTGTCGTCCACCACCATAAGCCTCGTTCTGCGCCCCTTCGTCAAATCGTTCATGAGCCGGCCTCCCCCAGCAACTCATTCACCAGGCCCTCCGCTTCTTCGAAATCCGACGTCAGCACATAATCGGCGACGGCGGACAGCGCGCCGTTCGTCGCCGCGCTGAAAGATGCGGCGGATAAATCCGCGAGCATCAGGTCGATGGCCTGAATGTTTCTGGCGCTTATCGCCGCCTTGAGCCTGCGCAGGTCGTCGGCTGCCGGCCCAGGCCCTGCCTCCGCCTCTTCAATATGCCCATTGAGGGCTCTTGCGGACGAAAGCGCGCCGCGTATGCGGCCGACAAGTTCGATCAGACGCGGCCGAAAACCTTCAAGGCCTTTCAGTATCGCGGGCAGATCGCCGCTATGGCCCACGGCCTCAAGAAAGGCTGCTTCTTCCGCCAAACCGGCCGCCCCGATATTGGCGGAGGCGCTTTTCAGCGCATGAACCCCGGTTATGAAAGCGGGCATATCCGCCTCCCCGAGCTTCTCCAGAATAGGCAGGATGCTCTCGGCCTCCCGGCAGTATATCGCCAGGGCCTCCAGATAATCCTTCGCCCGGCCGCCGATTCTTTTTAAGCCCGATTTCGCGTCGAGCCCTTCGATCTCGAAGGGGATCAATTCTTTGGGCGCGCCCGGGGAGTCGGGCGAAATCATCACGCGCGCCTCAATCGGAACCCATTTTTCCAAAAGCTCGTTCAGCTTGGCCGTTTCAATCGGTTTTGACATATAGTCGTCAAAGCCCCTGGACAGAAACATCTCGCGCATGCCGGCCATCGCGTTGGCGGTGAGGGCTATAATAGGGACCCCGCTGAACCTTGCGCTTGTTTCGCGTATGGCCTTCGCGGTCTCCAGGCCGTCCATCCCAGGCATCATGTGGTCGATGAAAATCAGGTCAAAATCTTTTTTGCGCGCTTCATCGAGCGCCTCACGCCCGCTTCGGCAGGTCGTCATCTTCATCTGAAAAGGGGCCAGCAGCCCGCGGGCGACGGCGAGATTCACGGCTATGTCGTCGACTATGAGCACGCGAAACCCGGGGGCCGAAAAAGGCGCGCCTGTTTCCCAGGCGGCGTTTTTCCCCAGCCCCGCGTCGAAGAATTCCGAAGGCGCCCAATCCGCGACTCCCTGCGTGACCGTGGCGGTAAAGGCCGAGCCGCGCCCATATTCGCTCTTAACCGCAATATCCCCGCCCATCAAACGGCAAAGGCCGCGCGATATCGACAGGCCCAGCCCCGTTCCCTCGACATGTTGGTCGCCTTTTTGGCCGAGGCGGACAAAATCGCCGAATATATTTTCGATATGTTCCGATTTTATCCCTATCCCGCTGTCTTCGACTTTAAATACAAGCTTTACGCCGTCGTCGCGGCCTTCGAAGCCAGCCCTGAAAATAACGCCGCCCTCGTGCGTGTATTTCACGGCGTTCGACAGCAGATTGAGCAAAATCTGGCGTATCCTCACCTCGTCCCCTATCAGGCGCCTCGGGAGATTGGGGTCTATCTCGGTCGTCAGACTGAGGGATTTTTCGCCGGCCTGAAGGCCGATGATAGTCAGCACATCGTTAAATAACGAGGAAGTTTCATAAGGCGATGGGCTTATCTGAAAACTGCCTGACCCGATCTTCGAAAAATCAAGGATATCGTTGATGATGGCGAGCAGATCAGCCCCCGCATGCCTGATCTCCGCTATATATTCAAGAGCCTTCGGAGCGCCGTAATCCCTTTGCGCGAGTTCGCTCATGCCTATTATGGCGTTCATTGGGGTGCGGATTTCATGGGACATGCGCGCCAAA
>JAISRV010000059.1 GCA_031273445.1 Candidatus Adiutrix sp.
AAAATGATCTGCCCCGACCACGGCCTGATCTGGCGCGGCAACCCCGGCGAAATCGTCGAACTCTACAGCCGCTGGGTCAAACAGGAGCCCACGCGCAAGGCGGTCATCGTTTTCGACACGATGTGGAAATCAACCGAATACATGGCCCGGGCCCTGGCCGATTTTCTCAGCCGCCGCGATGTGCTGGTCAAGGTGATGAACATGAAGCACACTCACCGCAGCGACGTGGTCACCGAAATATACGACGCCGGCGCGGTCCTGGTCGGCTCCCCGACCATCAACAACGATCTGTACCCGACCATAGCCGAGATTTTGTGCTACATGCGCGGCCTTAAATTCCAGAACAAGATAGGCGCCTCTTTCGGTTCCTACGGCTGGAGCGGGGAAGCGGCCAAAATGGCCCAAAACGCCCTGGCCGACATGAAATACAGGCTGGTCTGCCCCGAAGCGCGCCTGCAATGGGTTCCCGCCGAAACCGACCTTGAGCCGCTGCGGGCCATGGCCGACGCCGTGGCCGAGGCCCTGCCCCAGGCGCCCGTCGCCCCCGATTGCGGGCTGTAACGCGCATGTCGGCTAAAAAACGGGCGGCGCCGGCCCAGGGACATATAGGGGAACTGGAGGCGGCCGTCCGGGTGTACGGGCCCGGCTCGCGCAATCTCAAGGTGATGTCCGAACTGTTGGGCTTGAAAGTCGACCAGAGAGGGCATGAATTGACTTTCGGCCGCGGATCGCCGGAAAAGCTGGCGGCGGCGCAAAAAACGCTGACGGCCATGAGGCGGCTGGCCCAGGAAGGAACCAGCCCCAGCGAATGGGACGTGGAATGCCTGGTCAATCTGGCCGTCAACCATCCTGAGGAGAATGTTGAAGAATTTCTCAAGCCCGCGTTCGAATCCCCTCTGACCGGGCGCAGGGTTTCAGCCAAAAACCCGTCGCAGCGCGAATACCTCAAGGCCATGGAAACGCACGACCTGGTTTTCGGCCTGGGCCCGGCCGGCACCGGCAAGACCTATCTGGCGGTGGCCATGGCCGTGGCCGCCCTGGGCGACGGGCGCGTCGAACGCGTCGTCGTCACCCGTCCGGCGGTGGAAGCCGGGGAAAAACTGGGCTTTTTGCCCGGCGACCTGGCCGAGAAGATCAACCCGTATTTAAGGCCGCTTTATGACGCGCTG
This sequence comes from Candidatus Adiutrix sp., assembly GCA_031273445.1. Lineage (GTDB taxonomy): Bacteria > Desulfobacterota > Desulfarculia > Adiutricales > Adiutricaceae > Adiutrix. Next base: position 1,170 of record JAISRV010000059.1, read on the forward strand.
GACGATCTGCTCGCCTATGAAAAATACGTGAAGCTGACGGAAAGGCGGGCCGTCGAAGTCGCGCCTCTGGCCTTCATGCGTGGGCGAACCCTGAGCCGCGCCTTCGTCATATTGGATGAAGCGCAGAACTGCACCCGCGAACAGATGAAAATGTTTCTGACCCGCCTGGGCCCCGGCTCCAAAGCCGTGGTGACGGGCGACTTGAGCCAGAGCGACCTGCCGGGCGGGGCGCCGGAAGGGCTGGCCGAAGCGGCCGAAATTCTGGCCGGAGTGGACGGCATAGCCTTTTGCCGCTTCCGGGCCTCCGATGTGGTGCGCCATCGGCTGGTCAAAAATATCATAGAAGCCTACGACCGGGCCGAGGCCAAAAAAAAGGCGTCGCTGAAACGACGACAGGACGTGCGACAATGACTTTCAGACACGCGGAAACCGTCCGCGGTTCATCCGCCCGCGGTCTTCACGGCCGCAAGCCGGGCCCCTTCCGCGCCCTGGGCCAGCGCCTGAACTGGGTCGCGACCCGCCCAATATACGCCCAGATCGGGCTGGTCGGCCTGTTGACCGCAGTCACGGTCATCCTGGCTTTTCCCGCCGCGGCCATAAATTACAGCCTCGGCGACGTGTCCCGGTCCACTATCAGAGCCGACCGCGGCTTCAAAGTCGCGGACCTGGAGGCGACCAAACTGGAAAAACAGAAAGCCGCGGATAAAGTGGCCCCTGTTTTTATGCTTGACGACGTAAGTTTCGACCTGACCGAAGAGGAAGTCGCGGCCGTCTTTCAGCGCGGCCGCGAGATATTGGCCGCAAAAATTTTTCCGCGGCCGGGCGAAAACCAGGCCGCGCCCCGGGAGGACGACCCCGTGCTCGCGGACTTGAAAGAGGCCTTTCTTCAGGTCTTCCGTCTGCCCGGCGAAAGCCCGGTCTGGGAAGAAGTCATAGGCCGCGGGTTCAACGAGTCGCTGGAAAGGCACGTTCTAAGCCTGGCCGATGAAATCATGGCCCTGGGCCTTATGGACCGCCCCAACCCCATGCCCGAACAGTGGCGGCGGCCGGTCACGATCATAGTCATGTCCAGCCGGCTGGAATACACCGTGCCTTCCGTTATGGCCATAATGGACATGACCGGCGCTGAACGCTATCTGCAAATCAAAGCCAGGATGCTCCAAACACGATTTTCGCCGGAAGAAACGAACCTGATCGTGAAAATGGCGGCGGGCCTGCTGAAGCCGAATCTCTCCCCCGACCATCTGGAATCGCGGCTCCGTGTCGAAGAAGCCGTTAAAAACATTCCCGAAGCCTATTTCATGATCAGGGCGGGAGAAGTCATCGTGCGGGAAGGCTCCATCATCACGCCGGACGTGGAAGCCAAGCTCAGGGCCATACAGGAAAACGCCGGCGCATACAACTGGCTTTTGCGGTTCGCCGGCCTGTTCATGGCCATGTTCATCTTCCTGAACGCCGGCCTGATTTTGTCGAACCTGAGCCCCAGAGGCGGCTTTCACAGCATCCCCGTCAAAGAGCAGCTTCTGACGACGGCTCTATTGTCCCTGGCGGCCTTCATGTCCCACAGCGCCGGCATCTTCGGCGCCGCCCTGTCGTGGGATTTCGACTTCATAGACGGCCACACTTTTTTCTATGCCATGCCCATCGCCGCGATGAGCATGCTCATAGCCGTCTTCTTCGGCATCCGCAAAGCCGCCTTTATGGCTCTTTTCGCGGCCATGATTTCCACCATAGTGGCCCCCGCCGATAAATTCATCATCTTCATTTATACCTACAACGGTTCCATAGCCGCCATCTGGCGCCTCAGGAACATGAACGAGCGCGGCCGCCTCATTCCCGCCGCCGTCTGGGTGGCGCTCATCAACTGTCTGACTCTGCTGAGCCTGACCCTTTTCAGCGACGCGCAATGGGGCCGGCAAACCGTCTATAACTTCTGCGCGGCCGCCCTGTCCGGCCTTTCGTCGGGCATCATCGCCAGCGGCATGATCCCCCTGCTCGAATGGCTTTTCGGTTTCAGCACCAACCTCAAGATGCTGGAGCTGGGCAATCTGGACCGGCCCATCCTCAGAAAGCTGATGCTGACCGCCCCCGGCACCTATCACCACTCCGTCATTGTCGGGGCCATGGTGGAAGCCGCGGCTGAGGCCATCGGCGCCAACCCCCATCTGGCCAAGGTCGGCGCCTATTACCACGACATCGGCAAATTGAAAAAACCCCTTTATTTCGTGGAAAACCAGACCGGCGAAAACCGTCACGACACCCTGTCGCCCTCCATGTCGGCCCTGATACTGATAGGCCACGTCAAAGAAGGGGTGGAACTGGCCCTCGAAAACAAACTGCCCCAAACGGTCGTGGACATCGTCGAGCAGCACCACGGCGCCAGCCTTATGTCCTTTTTTTACCATAAGGCCAGGGAGCAGCGCCAGGAAGGCCAGCCGGAAGTCAACGAGAGCGACTACCGCTACCCGGGGCCGCGCCCCCACAGCAAAGAGGCGGGCCTGGTCATGATGGCCGACATCTGCGAGGCGGCCACGAGGTCTCTGTCGGAGCCGACGCCGGCGAAAATACAGAACCTGGTGCGGCATCTGGTCAATCAGATATTCAGCGACGGCCAACTGGACGGCTGCGACATAATGGTCAAGGAAATAGCTGAAGTGGTCAACACTTTCACCATGATACTCATCGGCATCTACCACCACCGCGTGGCCTACCCCGGCGCCAAAAAAGCCGAAAAGCCGCCGGTCGCGGAAGAAGGCGACGACGCCAGGGAACCGGAGGCGGGCCGACCCGACGGCGCCAGGGAAATAAGCTTGAAGGAAACAAATGGCCATTTACCTCTCGAATCGACAAAAGGCGCTGCCCATTAAAAGCGCCGTTTTGCGCCGCCGCCTGACCAAATTATTGAAAGAACTGAAACTGGACGAAGCCGATCTCTCCGTTCTGATCACCGGCGACGAGGAGAT
>JAISRV010000075.1 GCA_031273445.1 Candidatus Adiutrix sp.
GAGCCATATCATGTCGACCGATTTACTACTGTCCATATCCGATCTGAAAGTGTCGTTTGGAAACCAATTGGTTCTGAACGGCCTCAATTTGTCCGTCCGGCCTGGCGAAACTGTGGCCCTGGTTGGAGAATCAGGCTCCGGCAAAAGCGTTCTGGCCAGAAGCATCCTGGGCCTGGTCGGCCCCGGCGGCCGCGTTGAGGGGCAAATAGACTTTTTGGGCCGCCAGTTGACCAGCCTGCCGGAATCGGCCCTGACCAAACTGCGCGGCGCGGAAATAAGCCTGATGGTTCAGGACTCCCAGAGCGCCTTAAACCCGGCCTACAGGATCGGCGGCCAGATCATGGAAATGCTGGCGCTTAAACGCCCGGAGTTTTCTTCAAAACCGGGCCTTTTCAGGCGGGGGTCATCTTCAAGGAAAGACTACCGGAACAGACTGAAGCAAATGGCCTTGGAAATGCTTCTGGAAGTCGACATGAACGACCCTGAAGAGTGTTTTTATGCCTTCCCGCACCAGCTTTCCGGAGGCATGCGGCAGCGGGCGACGCTGGCCATGGCCATGCTCAGCGACCCTAAGCTGTTGATAGCCGACGAGCCGACCACTGCCCTGGATGTCGTGATTCAGAAACAGATTCTGCGGCGCCTGGTCCAAGGCGCCCGCAAAAGGTCCTCGGCCGTGATTTTAATCAGCCATGATCTGCATCTGGTCGGCGAACTGGCCGACTCTCTGGTCGTCCTCTACGCCGGCAAAATCATGGAATACGGGCCGACTTTTTCTGTCCTGAACAATCCCGGCCATCCCTACACCAGAGCTCTGTCGTCGGTTATGCCCCAACCCGACAGCCCCGGAGGCTCTTTAAAGCCCATTTGGGGCGAGGCGCCGCCGCCCGAAAAAAGAGACCAGGGCTGCCTTTTCAGAGAGCGCTGCGAGCAGGCCGACGCTCATTGCTCCGCCGCGCCGGACTACCTGCCCTTAGGCCCCAATTGGGCGACTTTATGCCATTACCCAAGCGCCGACGGTCAGGAAAAAATTTCTCCGACCCTGGCGGCTTAATAACCTGTCATGAATAAAAACCTCAACGAACCGGCGGCCCTCAGCCCCCCCTGGTCTCTGATGGAGGCCAGGGACATAAACCATGGCTACAGGCGCCGTCGGCGCGGCATGTGGGCCAGGGCCGGGCTTAAAAATGTCTTGAGCCATGTTTCTTTGGCGGTCGGCCAGGGCCTCACTCTGGGGCTGGTGGGCGAATCAGGCAGCGGCAAATCAACCCTGGCCCGCCTGATGCTGGGGATGGAACGGCCGCTTTCAGGCAAGGTGCTTTATAAAGGAAACCCCATGCCCAGACCCTTTTCAGGGCCCTGGAAAAAACTGCGCTCCAAGATGCAGATGGTCTTTCAGGATCCTTACGCCGCTTTGGATAAACGCATGACTATTTTAGAACAGGCGGCGGAGCCGCTGCTCATCCACGGCCTGGCCGACAAGAAAACAGCCCTGGAACTGGCCCGGGAGTCTTTGGCCAAGGTTTCGTTTCCGGCGCACTGTCTGGAGCGGAAACCCGGCTCCCTTTCCGGCGGCCAGCTGCAGCGGGCGGTCATCGCCAGGGCCGTCATTTTGAAACCGGAATTTTTAATATGCGACGAACCGGTGGCTTCACTGGATGTTTCCATTCAGGCCCAGGTTCTCATCCTTCTGTCGCAGCTTAAGGCCGACCTGAATATGAGCATGGTTTTCGTCAGCCACGACCTTAATGTGGTGAGCCATATCAGCGATCATCTGGCCGTTCTGCATCGGGGGCGTCTGGTCGAGTCAGGGCCGGTGAAACAAATTTTCGACCGTCCGGCCCACCCGTATACCGAACTTCTTCTATCATGCGCTCCGGGCTCAAAAAAAACTTTCGTTCAGGCCTCATTCTCCCGCGACGAGGCCCAGGCTTCGGGCTGCGCTTTTTACCGCCGCTGCCCTCGCCGTCAAAGCGAGTGCCGGGATATGGCGCCGCCGCTTTCAGCGGTCGCGCCAGCCCGACAGGCGGCCTGCTTTTTCCCTTTGGTTTGATTATTATGATTTTTGCTTTTCCCCGAATTTTTGGGCGAGCCCTTTTAACTTTGTTCATGTTGACCGGCTGCGTCTTTATCGCTCTGCGCCTGACCGGCGACCCCGCGGCTCTGATCCTCGGGCCGGAAGCCGACGCCGAAGCCCTGGCCGGCTTCAGGGTCTCCCGCGGTCTCGACAAGCCCCTCTACCAGCAGTATTTCAGATATATAAAAGATTTGGCCGTCCTGGATTTCGGGGTTTCCTACGTCACCGGGATTCCGGCCCGGGAAGCCTTTGTCGAGGCCCTGGGCAAGACCATGAAACTTATGCTGCCGACGGCCATGGTCACTTTGCTGCTGGGCATTCCCCTGGGAGTCTGGGCGGCCCTGAAACGGGGCCGCGCGATGGACAGGGGCCTGATGTTTTTTTCCGTGCTGGGCTTTGCCGTGCCCAACTTTTTTTTCGGCCTTCTGCTCATACTGTTTTTCACCGTTTTTCTGGGCTGGCTGCCCTCTTACGGAGACGCCGACGGTTGGCATTACATCATGCCGGTGCTGACCATCGCCACTTCGGAAGCCGCCATTTTCAGCCGGATGGCCCGGGGCGCCATGCTGGACAGCCTGAACATGCCCTGCGTCAAAGCGGCCCGGACAAGAGGGCTGCCCAACTGGCGAATAATCTGGCTGCACGCCCTGCCCAACGCCTTAATCAGCCTCCTGACCATGGCCGGTTTCTTTTTGGGCGCCCTGACCGCCGGAGCGGTTATTACGGAAAACATTTTTTCCTGGCCGGGCACGGGCCGTCTTTTAGTGATTTCGGTGGCCAACCGCGACATACCCACAGTCCAGATGGTCGTTCTGGGCATAGGGGCCTCACTGATAACGGCCAATCTGGCCATGGACCTTCTGTCTCTTCTGGCGAACCCGCGACTGCGGGACGCGGCCAGGTAAAAGCTATGTCTGACAAGCCAATGACCTTCATTCGCCGCTTTTTGGCCGCGGCTCCGGCGTCGGTCGTCGCTTCCGTCGCCATTCTGGCCGTTCTGGCGATTTCGGCTGTTCTGGCCGGGCAGATATGCGGCCATGCGCCCGAGGCCGTCAATCTTATGAACCGCCTGAAGCCTCCCGTTCCTTTTTCCGGCTCCGCCTTCAATCATCTTTTGGGAACCGACGAACTGGGCCGGGATATTCTCAGCCGGCTGCTTCACGGGATGCGCATCAGCTTCCTGATTGCCCTGGCCGGCACTGTGGCCGGCGCCTCAATAGGCCTCGGGCTGGGCTTTATGGCCGCTCACTTCCGGGGACTGGTCGACGACATGGTGCTTACGGCCATTGATTTCAACGCCGCCCTGCCTTTCATCATCATGGCGCTGGCCATGCTGGCCTTCTTCGGTTCACAAATATACATCATAATCGCCATCATGGCCGTTTACGGCTGGGACCGCTACGCCAGGCTGGCCCGCAACCTGTCCCTGTCGGCCCTGACCGAAGGCTATGCCGGAGCGCTGTTGGCTCTGGGAGCCTCCCCCGGCCGAATTTACATCCGGCACATCCTGCCCAACATCGCCGGCGTTCTGATCGTCAATATGACCTTGAATTTTCCTGGAACCATATTGCTTGAAACATCCCTGAGCTTTCTGGGAGTGGGGGTTCAGCCGCCGCTGACCAGCTTGGGAGTTCTTTTAGGTTTCGGGCGCGACTATCTGACGACAGCCTGGTGGATCGCCGTGGCGCCCGGAACGGTCATAGTCATGGTGACCTTGTCCATTACCGTTTTAGGCGACTTCATCATCGGCAGTCTTGACGGGACTTATTCCTTTTCCAAATCAGACAGGCTTTGATTTGGAAAGGCCCGTGGAGCAAAAAGCGGAGCAAAAAAATGAAAAAATGCTTGATCGTGGGTTTTGACGGTTTAAGGCAGGATTCCATCACTGACGAATTGATGCCGAATTTGCGGAATTTTATTGACGGCGGGTGTTTATGCCAAGCCCATCGGGCTGTTTTTCCAACGGAAACATATGTAAACCACCCCAGCATATTCACCGGAGCGTTTCCTAAAAATCACGGCCTTATCGCCAACTTTTACTATAACCGTCCCGGTCTTTCGGATGAAATATTTTTTGACGGCAGCAGCGTGGAATCCATCACCGGCAACGATAAACAGGGGCTGTTGTTCGGCGTTCCGACTTTGGGCCAATACTTGGGGGCGGCGGGCTTGTCCATGCGGGTGATCGGTTCGAACAGCTCTGGCAGCACGCGGCTGAAGCATCACACGGCCGGCCGATATCCCAACCACCTCGCTCTGCCGGTGCGGGACGTTTCCAAAGTAAGCCCGGCGAAAGAATTGGCCGCCTGGCGAACGATTCACGGGGCCGGGCATCCGCTTAATTTGCCGGACGAAGCCGGCAGCCGGGCGGTGGTCGAATCGTTTTTCAAAGTCGAAGCGCCTAAGGGGCTGGCCGACCTGACGGTGCTCTGGCTGGGAGAGCCGGATCACAGCTGCCACCGCGACGGGCCGACCGGCCCGCGCACCCTGGCCGCGCTGTCTCAGGCGGATGCGCTGTTCGGAACGATTCTGGACTGGCGGCGGGCGGAGGGCTCGCGGGTGCAGCTTCTGGCTCTTTCAGACCACGGGCACGTGGTCGTCGATCGTCATTCGGATGTCAAAGGAACTTTGGTTGAGGCCGGCTTGAGGGTTTTTTCGCCGTTGGACCTGAAAAACGGCGCCGACATAAACGAAGCCGACCTGATCATGGCCGGAGAATACTGCGGCGGTCTCTGGAGCGCCAGGCCCGGCGACATGAAAACCGTCAAACGGGCGGCCGATGTTCTTCAGCAAAGCCAGGATATCGGCCTGCTTTTTTCGTCCAGACCGGAATTGACCGCCGACAGGCGATCAGGCCTATTTGCCGAAGCTTTGGTCCTGACCGATCACGAACGCGCCCCGGACTTGAGGTTCATTACCAGGGGCGACCCTTTAAGCGGCCGGACGGCCGCCGAATCGGGCCTGCCCATAGGAGGAGGCGCCCACGGCGGCTTATTGCCGCAGGAGCTTTTTTGCCTGTGCGCCTGGGGCGGGGACGCCTTCAAGCGGGAGACCGTCAATATGCTGCCCAGCGGCCCGGCCGACATTGCGGCCACGATCCTGCGTTTAATGGACTTTAATCCGGCCATGATCGCCCGGCTTGACGGCCGGGCGCTTTCGGAATGTTTTGTAAATCAGCCGCCTGCAACCGAAGCCGCTCCCAAAACGGAAGTGTTGACGGCTGAAAGAAATGGTTTTAAGCAGATTCTCCGGCGAACCGGCTATAATAACCGCATCTATCTTGATCAGGGCTGCCGTGAGTCGTGAGCGCCCGCAGCTGCGACTCTTCCCTGTCATCGCGATCCGCTTTGACCGTTCTGTAAAAAATAATGTAAACTAAAATAATATTTATAAACTGGTTCTCATACATGCAAGGCCTCGCGAAGCCATTCAAAATATCTATGTTGCCGTTAAAGATAAAAATGCAACTAACGTATCCAGTGAAACTTTATGCTTTCGCGTTTTTCTATGAAGTCAAACTCGTGATGATCAGCGGTCATAAGTGAACCACCGGCAACCGAAGCTTCGGCCAGCGCTATTGAGTCGGCCAATGATATTTTATATGTCGCTTTCAATCGTCCAGCTTCAGCAAAAACCGCATCGGTGATTTCCGACACTATCGTGATAGGACGCGCCTTTAACTCGAATACAATTTTATCGGCAGTCGCTTTATCGACAGATCGATAAACGTCGTAATATATCTCTAATAAATTTAATTTATTAATAGAAATTTTGACTCGGCCTTTGAAGGCTTCGTTTATTTTTACAGACACTTCATCGGCGCCAGCTTCATTTTTAAGCAAGGCGATTATCGCGCAAGCATCCAGGATATAATGCATATTCACCGGTCAAACTCCTTGTCGGCATGTTTGCGTTCAAGGAATTTATCCAGAGACATTTCCTTATTTCCAGCCAGCATCCCTCTCAAGCCGGCCACACAGTCAAACGATCCCTCAATCGGCGTCATAGTTATTACCCCATTATCTTTTCGAACTCGTACCCTGTCCGCGCCGATGAGTCGAGACAATGGTTCCGGCAGCGTGTTTGCGTTCAATATTATATCGTCCATATTGATCAACTCCCCCGCTCTATCATGAGCGCCGAACTCTCTCGCGTTTATGACGACTTTGTATCTAAATAATATTAGATTTTAGCCTCATGTCAAGGGCTGAATGTAGCCAGGGCTGAAGGCCGCCAGGCCGGGCAAGAGCATTTTAATCAATGGGATAGACCTCTATAACAAAACCGGCCGGGCGGAGGCCGGCCAGTTAGGTATAACGAGAATAAACGGACAGAGATTAAGCCATCATATCAATCAAATAGCCGACGCCCAATTTATGTGGAACGGCCGGCCTGGCCGCTTGGCCCGCCTGAAGCTCCTCTTCCCGCCGGGGAGATTTAAGCGCATTAAGCGCCTGCTCGGCGGATAGCCGCCCCGCCTCTTCTTCCAGGATCATTTTTTCAGGCCTCATAACAGCGACGTTGACGACGTCATCTTGTCCGATGAATTTGAAGCTCGCCTTAAGTTCGCCCTTAATGCCGTCCAAGGCCTGCCAGCCTTCGAAACTCATGCCGCCTAATTCAGACGTTATATTCCCGACTTCCTTTTTTAAGGTTCCGTTCAAAAAATTCATGAAAGCCCTGGCCTGGCTTTCATCGGCGCCGGATTCACGAATATCGCCATGGACGCCGGCGAGGCCGCTCATAAGGTCATTACTCCATTTCGTATGCTCCAGAAGCTTTTCGGCTTCTTCTTCATCGAAATTGTCCGTTAAATATTTTTCCAGCTCTTCCCGGGCGCCGTCGCTGAGCTGACCGAATTTTGTGGTCATCGCTTCTTCCAATTTGTTCCGACGCCTTTCCTCGGCAAATCTTTCTCCCATAGTCGCGCGCATATCGGAGTCATCGGCGTTGCCGTCATCGGGCTGACCAAGGCCAGATTTCCCCCTGGCTTTGGACTCTTTCGCTTCTTTCAAGCGCCTTTCTTCAGCCGTATCATCCCACGCCGCCGCCATACGGTTCTGCTCAAATTCATCCATTTTCTCTTTGACGGCTTTGACTCCGCGAATATCCTCTTGCAGAAAACGCTTGCATCTGGCCTGGTCATAAGCGCCGTCATCTTTATAACCCCAATTGAGGCTGAAGACATCGTTTTCCCCGGCCAAAGAAACGCCGGTTAGGCCCTTGAATTGGAGAGCACCAACTTCCGCGCCCGGGAGCAATGCCTCATCGCCTTGCTGCATTGCCGACAAAATAGAGTTCAAGGCCTCTTTGAAGTCAGTATTGATGTAATTTTCAAAAATGGCTAATTTATCGGCCTCACCGTCGGCCGCTATTTTGCTGTAAACCTGGCTGAGCATTTGAGCCGTCTTTGGAGATGAACCGCCAGTATCGGAATAAGAATCGCCGATACACTGATCCACAAAAGCGGCCGACTCTTTATCCTGCAAATCGTCTTTCAGGTAACGAGAAAGGGCGCTAAAAATATTCCCGCCGTTGTCTTGTTTCATAATGGCGGCCATTGTCAACTCAGCGGCTTTATTTATGCCGGCTTCAGCCGCTTCTTTCAGTTCAGCCGCGGAAGCTTCGTCAAGTTTCATTACTTCAACGGAATCCCAACTTCCTGTCTCATTAAAACCGGTCAGTTCATAGGCTTCCCCTGTCAGGTTCCGGTTTTCGCTTTGAATCGCATTAGTTTGTGCGGTTCCCTGATCGTTGTTATATGAAAAAAATGCCGCTTCAGAACTGCCGCCAGATTCAGCTGGAGCATTTTGGTTCGCTTCCGGGACAGCCAAAGAACCAAAGTGCTTGGAAATAGCGTAGCTTAAGCTCAGCGTCTGCTTATTTTCCAACTTCTTGTCGGCCAGTTCCGGATCCAAAGCCAAAGATAAATCTTTGTTGAAGCCATTGATCAACCGCTTCATTTTCGTTTCATTGAGGTCGCGGCGGCGCAAACCAGACAGGCCATTTTGGATAGAGGATAAAAGAGAATCTTCAGTTATGCCGTCGACTGCGCCGGTTATTATTTTGGCCATAACTTCAGCGGCGGCTTCGCGGCCGAAGATCTGTTCTATTTCCCCCATCGCTCCAGTGAGGCTCTGAATCAAAACCGAAGGATCAGCAACATCATGGCCCTCATTTTTGCCGCTTTTCTTTGTGGCCTCAGTCAACCGGCGAGACATCTCTTTTTCAAAATTACTATAGATGGAGTTTTTTTGTTTGGAGGCGGATGTAGGCGTCGTGGAATTGACGGCTCTGATGGACAGACCCGAGGCGAACGAATCGGCGTTGCCGCTATTACGACGGGTTCCGATTTGTATCCTGTTAATTGACAAGTTTTTTTGAGGCGCCGCGTTGATAATCATAGGCTGCACTTCCTAAAGACATTGTTTCGTCGCTATTGCTTTGGCCTAATCTTATATTCAAATCTTGACCCCTATGGCTATAGTCGACACATTGGAGAAAAAACTTAAGAAAAATTTATTTTATATTGATCCTTGACCTCCAAACTCAACCCTTAAAACCAAGCTCCTGGCTCCAGGGCGGAGGCCCACGGATGCTCCGCATCCGGGGCTCCCGCCCAAGCGGCGACGCTTGGTTGAAGTTTGCGGCGATTGGGGGCATAATGGGATTGGGATTGGGACTGAAGCCATTGGGACGCGAGGCCTATGACCAAAAAATGACCAGGAAAATAAACAGCAAAATGCCCGACAAAGTTCTGCCGCCAAAGCCGGACATCGTGTTTAAATTATCTCCAGAAAGGCGCGCTATGAACATTAATTTAGACCCTACCGTATTGTCGGCCCTTAAAGCTCTGTCGGAAACGGAAAAACGGGCGCCCGAGGCCATCATTGCCGACTTGATTATGGCCAGATGCGAGAGTCAGGATATCGACCCAAAAATAATAGCGGCTCTTGACGCTCAAATGGCCGGGGTTGAAGAGGCCGGGAAAGCCTATGATTGGCGCGAGGTAGAGACGTGGATGGAATCATGGTTTACGGGCGACGAGAAACCGGAGCCGCAATGCCGACCCTTAAAATCCACGGATTAGCCTTTGTTGACAAAGGGCTTGTTTGGCGCGATAATTAATTAACCTGAAAATTAATTTCAGGTCGACGCATGTTTCTTCAGCTCATGAGGTGATTCCATGATCAAGCAAGCGGCCGGGCGGCCGGCCGGGCGGCCGCCCAAAGACGGAGGGGACGGCCTCAGAGACCTCATTATGGAGGCGGCCATAAGCCTCTTTGCCGCGAAAGGCCTGGCCGGCGCTTCGCTTAAAGAGATCAGCCGGCGCTCCGGGGTCACCTCGGCCCTGATCTATTACCACTTCGGGAATCGGGAGAACCTGATTGAAGAAACGCTGAACCGCTTTCTGCCGCCGCTGGTCGAAAGCGTCTGGTCGGAGGTCGAGGCGCCCGGCAGCCCCCTGGACATGCTTCTGAATATGCACCGCCGCCTGGGCGAGTTCGCGGAAAAGGCGCCCTGGTTTCCGCCGCTGTGGAGCCGGGAACTGGCCAGCGAAAGCGGCAGCCTCCGGGGCTATATGTCCTCGCTGGTCGGGCCCGGGCGTTTTTTCCGGTTCAGGGAGCGAATTCTGGAGGGCCAGCGGGAGGGTCTCATCAACCCCGGCCTGCAGCCGGAGCTGGTTTTCATTTCCATCGTCGCCGGCCTGTTTCTGCCCGGCCTGACCCGGGGCGAGTGGGCAAACAACTGGGGCGAACCCATCACCGCCGAGATGACGCGGGAGCATGTCCGGGCCATGACCCTGAATGGACTGGCGGCTGGAAAAGGAGCCAGGACATGACCAGACCAGACGAAAGCCGGGCCGGATCGGCCCCCCAGGCCGGGTTTGGCCCCCAAGCCGCCGGGTCGGCCCCCCAGGCCGCCGGGGGCCGGGCCATGGCCCGGGCCCTTTTAGTCTTCGCGGCGCTGGGCCTGATCTGGGCGACCTATTGGTTCTTTTGCCTCAGGCCCGTGGAAAGCACCGACGACGCCTACGTGGCCGGAAACCAGGTTCGGATCGCCCCGAAAACATCCGGGACGGTCATGGAGATATTGACCGACAACACCGAGACCGTCGCCGCCGGGCAGATTGTAGTGCGCCTGGATCCCGCCGACGCCCTTTTGGCCCTGAACAAGGCTGAAAGCGAACTGGGGCTGGCCGTGCGCCGGATTTTCAGCCAAAAGGCCCAACTGAGCCGGCTGGAAGCCATTATTGAGGCCAGAGAGCGGGAGCTGGCCCTGGTTCAAAATGAATATCGCCGCCGCCTCAACCTTGAGGCCGGCGCTTCGGTGACCGTCGAAGAGGTGGAGCGCTATTCCAACCAGGCGGCCGTGGCCGAGGCCAACCTCAAGGCCGCCCGCCTGGAGTTGGAGGCCGCGGCCCGCGAGCTGGGCGCGGGCGAAACGGCCGAGCATCCCCAGGTCGCCTTGGCCGCGGCCCGCGTCAAGGAAACCTGGCTGGCCCTTCGGCGCTGCGAAATCCAAAGCCCGGCCGCGGGTCGGACGGCCCGGCGCACGGTGCAGGTGGGGGCCCAGGTCACCCCGGCCACGCCTCTTTTAGCCGTGGTTCCGCTTGATGAAATCTGGGTGGAGGCCAATTTCAAGGAAAG
>JAISRV010000091.1 GCA_031273445.1 Candidatus Adiutrix sp.
CGTCGCTGCTGACGGCGTGGCCGCCGCGCGCGGCGTATTCCCATTCCGCCTCGGTCGGCAGCCGCAAAAAGCCGATATTTTTGGGGTCGTCGGCAAAGGCGGGCAGGCTTTCGGGCGCATGCTCCAGCAGCCAATTCATATATTTTTCCGTAAAGGCCACCGCCTCATACCAGGCGACGTCGGTTTTGGGCGCGGCGGAATGGCTCTGAAGCGGCCCGCACTCGCCCATGACCGCCTCCCACTGGGCCACGGAGACTTCATATTTGCCTATGAGAAAAATATGCCCGCCGCTATGGTCGGCCAGTTGTTTTTTCACCCGGTCGCGCCAGGCGGCCGGCAGGTCTTTCAACCTCAGAGGCGAGGCGATGAAGCCGACGAACTGGCGGTCGTAATAGCCGTGAGGCCGCTGTTCAGCGCTGCCGAGGCGCGTTTCGAAATCTTTCAGAAGGCCGTCGACCGGCACGGCCGCCGGCCGCAGGGCCAGGCTCAAGCCGCAGGGCATCGGCAGAACAATATCGCCTGCATCCGGCCGCGGGTTGGAAACATCGGCCGGGCTGACGGCGCCTAGGGGCGTCAATTGGGCGGCCGCGCCTTCATCCGGCCCCGAGTTGGAAACATCGGCCGGGCTGACGGCGCCTTTGCGCGTCAACTGGGCGGCCGCCTCGCCGGGCCCGAAGAGGTCGGCCGCCAACATAAGACCGGCCGCCATGACCAGGGCGGCGGCCTTTCTCAAAGTCGAAGACGAAAAATCAGACATCACGCATACCCTCCGACGGCTCTATGCCGGCCAGGCTGAAGGCGGCGACGCTTGAAGCGCCCACCATGAAGATGAAACTCAGGCCGACGGCCGCGGCCAGCTTCCAGGGCGGCAGCCAGCAGACCCGCTCGCCGAAGCCGAGGCCGGGGCCGAAATAATCATTGAGCACGGCGGCAATGCCTAAAAACAGGGCGTCGGCGGCCAAGGCGGCCAAAATGCCGGTCAGCGCGGCCTGAAACATGGAAAAAAGCGACAGCCGCCCGCCGCTCAGCCCCAGGAGCCGTAATACGGCCAGGGAACGGCGCATTTTCGCCGCCTGATCCAGGGCGCTGGAAGCGGCCGAAGCGAAGGCGCCCGTCCCCACCACCACCGCCAGCACGAAAAAGACCACGGCGAAAGAATGGTCGAGACTGCGCACGACGGCGATGTCCTCGGCCCGGGTATAGACTTCCAAACCCCGCGCGGCCAGAAAGCGCCGCAAAACCTCTACGCTGTCCAGATCTTTGGCGTAGAGGCGGAAACCGGCGTATCGCGGCGCGATCTCAGGCTTTTCGCGGCCCGCCCAGCCCAGGGCGGGCGCGGCGAAGCCGTTGCGGTAATCTTCGGTCATTTCCATCAACGCCAGGGGGCAAAAGACAAGGTCGCGGGAAACCACATAACGGGGCACAACGCCCATGACCGTCAACTCGGTCGAGGCGGTCTCCAGGCGGCCTTCAGCGCGCCGGCTGACCGTGCCCCGCACCGTATCGCCGGCCGCAAGGACCATTTTCTCGGCCACGGCTTCCGAAACGAAAACAGAGCCGAGGCCGCTCAGCCGGTCAGGCCTGGCCGCGCTTTCCGCCTCAGCGCCGCCCGCCAAAAGAGGGTCGCCCGGGGCGGTGGCCGACAGGCCGACCCATATGGGCGCGGCGCCGGCCTTTTCCAGTTGAATGGTCGCGGCGATGCTGCGCGTCTCCGCAATGACGAAAGCGGCGGCGGGATGCTCGCGCAGGGCCTTGAAAAAATCGTCGCCGAACTGGCCTGTCCCCGCCGGCGACAGCTCCAGGTTGCGCGGGTTGTCGATCAGCCGCGCGGTCAGGGCGCCGATGACGCCGTCTTTGACCCCCATGAGCGTCAACAGCGGCGTCAGAAAGGCGGCCAGGGAGAACACGGCGCAGACGGAAAAGAGCCACTCGCGGCGATAGTGCTTCAACGACAGTTTTATGGTCGCGGCGAAAATATTTAACCTCCCTCAGCTGAAAACCGCCTGAAACGGCGCTGGCCTCTCGACGGCGGTTTTATGGTCGCGGCGAAAATACTCAAAACCCTCAGTTGGACTTCTCGGCTAAAACCGCCCGGATGGGCTCATCCGGCCCGCCGGGCCGGCACTCGATCCTGAACTCGCGAAAACCGTGGCGGCCGACGCGCCCGAGGTCGTGAGCGGCCGCCACCAGAGCCGATTCACGGCTCAGTTCCACAAGAAGCTCGAAAACGCGGTCGGCGGTGGGCGGGTCCAGCGCGGCCGTGGGTTCGTCGGCCAGTATCACCAGCGGCCGGTGAATGACGGCCCTGGCGATGGCGCAGCGCTGTCTTTCGCCCACGGAAACCCGGCCGGGGTATTTGCCCCAGAGATGGGCTATATTCAAAATCCTCCCCAATTCGGCCAGCCGTTCCAGCCTCTCGGCCTTCTCTATGCGTTTAAGCTCGGCGGGCAGAAGAATGTTGTCGCGCACGGTCAGAAAAGGCAGAAGCCCGCCGGTCTGCGGAACGTAGCCCATATATTTCAGGCGCAACAGCCCCAGGCGGTCGGCCGCCCTGGCCCGCCAGGCGGCCTGAAGGTCCGTCCGGCCGTCGCTTTCAGGGCGCCATATAAACTCTTCGGCCGCGTCGGGCTTAAGCGCCAGAGCCAGCATATCCAGGGCCGTGCTCTTGCCGCTGCCCGAATCGCCCGTCAACATGAGGCGCTCGCCGACCCGCAGGTCAAGCCGGGGCGCCGACAGTTCATAGCCGCCGGCGGAACCGCCGGTTCTGGTCTTCACCAGCCCGCGCGTCCGCATGAGAATTTCGCCGGCCGCCGGCCCGGCCTCTTGGTCCGCTCCGGCGGCCATCACGGCAGCATCGTCAGCGGCACGCGATAGAGCCAATCGCCCGGGTGGGCGCCGCCGAAGCGGGCCCAGTTGTCCACATCCCGGTCATATTCCTCATAACGGGCCAGCCTTGATTTCAGGCGGTTGATGAACTGGGTCTGCTGGCCGATGCTCATGCCGTACCAGTCGCGTTCGGTCATGCCCATGATGTCGCTTTGATAGGGCAGCCCGTCCAGAAACTCGCCCAGAACGCCCATCTCGCCTAAATTGGTCTCCGGGTTGGCGGCGAAGCGGGCGGGGTCGCGGCTGATCTGGGTCGAGGCGGAGAGGATGGCGGCGAAGAAGTCCGTGGCCCCTGTCTTTTTGACCCGTTCGGCATTGTCGATGATCATCTTCAACTGGCGGCTCAGGGCGCTCAGTTGGTCTTTGGACAGCAGCACCGCCACCTCCACCGTGGGCACGACCGCGCGGTCGTTGGCCGCGGCCAGGCGCGCCATGTCTTTGTCGGCTATCCAGGAGCGCACCACCCTGGGGGCGACGCTCCTGTTGGCGCGGCCGAGGTATTCCAGCCGGATGGAATAGCCCAGGGCCTCGCCCAGGGCCGCGGCCCGCTCTTCAAGGTCGGAGGCGGCCGGCTTTTTTTTCTTCGGCTCGTCCCGCTTCCCGAAGAGCGTCCTGGTCATGCCGGCGGTAAGGCTTTGCACCGTGCCTTCAAAATCGGCGGCGCCTTTTTCGGCCGTGGGCGCGTCCCAGGAAAGATAGCCGCTGTAGTCTTCCGCGTTGAAGGAGAGGAGCCGGTAGGCCTCTTCGGCGTAGCCGTGATTCTTGAGGCCTGAGCCGCTTTTGACATGGAGGGTGATGATTTTTATGTTCTTCTGGCGGGCCAGGTCGGCTATTTCCCCGGTGGTCATCATCGTGCTGATGTAGGGGTCGGTAATTTCAAGGGGCCCGGCGTCGGTTATCAACAGGACGACGCGGCCGTTGTAAGGGTCCCAGTCCAGCTCTTCAATGGCGGTCTTGATCCCGGCCAGCGAATCCTCATTGTAGGAATGCGTGGAAACTTCGGCTTCCCTCACCTCGGAGAGGGCTTTTTCGAATTCGTCGCGCTCCATGGCCAGGCGCAGGGGCGAAATGACCTTGCTGACATAGCCCAGGCGCGGCGAAGCCTCGACGCTGTTGCGAAAGGCCACTATGCCCAGGGCCACATTGTCGCCCTGGCCTCTGGCTTCAACCTCGTCATATATCTCGCGGGTGATCTCGCGGCTCTTTTCTATGTAAGGCCCCATGGATATGGTGGCGTCCATGACGAAGGCGATGGCGTTTTTCGCCGAACCGGCGGCCGGCCCGCCCCGGCCGCCGTCATCGCCGCCGCCCGCGCCGCTTTCATCCCCGCCCAAAGCCGGGTCGATGGAGCCGACCTCAAGAAACTTCACGCCTTCAAAAAGTTCCTGATAAGAAAAAATGGGCATGAGGTAAAAATGATCGTAAGGCACCGCGCCGACCTCGTCGCCCGGCTCCATGGCCAATACGGGAAAGGCGGCGGGCGGCGCGGTCTTTTCGGCGGCGTATTTCTGAAATTCAGACCGCAGCCGGGCCAGGGCGCCGCCGATGTCCTTTTGGCCGGCCAGGTCTTCAAGATCGCCGGATTCTTTAAAAAAAAGCAGCGGTTCGCGTGAGACGCGCTCGGCGAAAAGAAGAACCAGGGCCTGTTTCCAGTCGCTGGCCGCCGCGGCCGGCAGCCAGCCCTGGCCGCCGCCGACCGTGTCGGGGGCCACGCGCAGCCAGACGGCCCCGTCATGGGTTCGGCGTTCATAAACGTACAGAACGGAAAAGGGAATGATCTTGGCCACGGCCGCGCCGCCGGGCGCCTGATGGAGGGCCGCCTCCGGGTGAGTTATGACCCGCTGAAAAATAGTCTTTTTCCCTTCCATTAGAAGAGGCCGATCCTCGGCCAGGCCCGGGGCGGCGGGGACGAGCAGCCCCAGCAGCGCGGCCAGGATGAATATTTTCCTAATAATGGCCCAAGACATGCGTCACCTGTATCATTTCAATTTTGCTGGGAGCCTTGGCGGGGCTGATCGTAGCCAGGCAAAAAGTGCGATTTTTGCCTGGCCAGCTAGCTTGTCGGCCTTTCAAACAGTCGCTTCGCTCCGTCGGCCCTGCGGCCGACACGCTGTTTGCTTTATTGCCCCTGGGCTTCCAGCCACTTCGTCAGCGCCGCCAGGCGCTCTTCCGCCTCCCGGTCGCCGGCTTTTGCGGCCGCTTCGTATTCGGCGCGGGCCGTCGGGGCGTCCTTGATGATGCTGCCGGACGGCCGCGCGTCGGCCGGGTCGAAAAAGGCCGCGTAGCGGGTGCGGTATTTGGGCGCGACCTGGGCCAGGGCTTCAGCCAGGAGGAAGGCGGCGTCTTCCGCGCCGTTCAGCCCGTCATAGCGGGCCAGGGCCGCTTCGAGCTCGGTCGCCGGCGCCTCTCGCCGCAGCAGCGCGCGCGCTTCCTTCAACGGGTCGGCCGGCGGAGCGGCCTCGGGCCGCTCCGTGACGGCCGGAGCGGCCTCGGGCTGTGCCGTGACAGCCGGGGCGGGCTCGGCCGGAGCGGCCTCGGGCGGCGCGGCCTCGTCGCCTGGCAAAAAGCGCCAGAGCAGTAAGCCGGCCGCCGCCGCCAGCAGAATCAGGGCCACAACCGCAATTAAAACCGCTTTGCCGCGGCCGCCTTTGGCCTTGGCTTGCGGCGGCGGCGTCGGCGTCGGCGGCGGCGGCGGCGGCGGCGGAGGTGGAGGTGGTGGAGGAGGAGGTGGTGGTGGTGGAGGAGGTGGTGGTGGTGGCGGCGGCGGCGGCTGATCGTCGTCTTCTATGCGGCCGCCCAGGTTGATTTTGTCGCCGCTGAGCGGCGGCCGGTGAATATGGCCGACGTCGAGACGCAGATCCTTGAACAGGCAGGCCGGGCCTTTGACATGGAAAGCATGCAGTTTCCTCCGGAAGGCGCCGGTGAAATCCGGCCCCAGCTCCATGACCAGCGTCTCGCCGTCCCAGCTCTGGGCCTCCGGCTTATGATAACACTCGTTGCCGCCGTCCGGCCAGCGGTCGCGGCCCGGAGGCTGCATGAAGATGCGCGACGGATACTCCTGAACGGCCACGGTAAAAACATCCCCCGGGCCGGGCCGCTCCTGGTCTTCCTGGTCGAAGGTCAGCTTCAGGAGGGCATGGCCCCGGCCGCGGGCCGGGTTGTTCAGTATTTCGTGATTCATCGCCAAGCCTCCCTGACGCCGCTCACGCCTTTCAAAACAGCGCCGAGACGCGCGTTTTGCTCCGGGTCATAAGTCTTTTCCGCGAAATCCACGTTGTGAATCATCAGGCGATGAAAAGCCCGGGCCCAATCCTGAAAATAAGGCAGGTCGTAAAGGCCCTGTTGATCCGGCAATTGCGGAATCTCCCCCGGCGGCTCCGGCGGCTCGAAGAGCAGCGCTTCATGGCCCCGGATAGAGACCGTGCGGCCGCGGCGGTCGAGTTTCAGCGGCGACAAACCCAGCCAGTTTATATAGGAATTAAGGCCTTCCGCCGCCAGGCGGGCCTGCTTCCAGACCACCAGCTCAGGGTTGACGTTGCTGTAGCTTGTGGCCTCCCTCAGGCGCGCTTCGACCTCGTCCAGCACTTTAAGACGCCGCGCCCCCTGCCCTATTTCATCGACCAGGGCCTGAAACAGCTCCCGCGGCAAGGAAAAATAACGCTGCCGGCGCGCGTCCGCGGCCAGCTCGTCAAGCCGGTTAAACCAGGCTAGTTCGACGCGGCGGCGAAAACGGCCGGCCGCGTCGTTACCGGGCGCCGGCGGGGCGGCGGCCTCCGGCCGGGCCGGGCCGAAGCCCAGGAGAGCGTCCAGGTCGATGGCCGCCGGGGCGGCGGGCGCCGGCGGAGAAGAAGTCTTCTCCGCTTCTCCCGCCTCCGGCAGGGGGGCGTCGTAATTGGCCCGGCATTCATCGTCGCTCATCTGCAGGGCCCGCAGCAATTGGCCGAAACGCCGTTTTTCCAGGGCCAGACCTTTCAGCACGGCCAGAATTTTGCCGGCCAGGGCTTCCTTGACGGCCCGCTCTTCATCTTTGTCGCCGCCCTGGTAAAAATCGCGCAGCGCGCCTTCGATCACCCCCGCTTCGGCCGCGGCCAGGGCGGTCAGCTGGCGGCTTTTAAGATCGACGGAAAGAACAGGG
>JAISRV010000122.1 GCA_031273445.1 Candidatus Adiutrix sp.
GATTTCTTCAATGCGAACCGGCTGCCCGCCGTAAACCGGCGCGCCTTCCAGCGGCACATATTGGCTGGCCATAAATCGACTCTGTCAGGCCGCCCGGGCGGCTTTGAGGCCCCGGTCGCGCAGGGCGGCGACCAGGGCGGCGGCCTCGTCCAGGGGCGTCAGCGCCGTTTCCCTGGTCTGGCGGTGTTTCAGCTCCGCTTTGCCTTCGGCCAGGGATTTTTCGGAAACAGTGAGCCGCAGGGGATAGCCGACCATATCGGCGTCTTTGAACTTCACCCCCGGCCGCTCGTCGCGGTCGTCCAGAACGGTTTCGACCCCCAGGGCCGTCAGTTCGCCGAACAGTTTTTCCGCGGCGGCCATGACTTTTTCGCTCCGGGTCTGCAGCGGCAGCACGGCCGCTTCATAGGGGGCCAGGGGCATGGGCCAGATGATGCCGTTTTCGTCGTGGTTCTGTTCAATGGCCGCGGCCACGGCGCGGCCGACGCCGATGCCGTAGCAGCCCATGACCAGCGGCTCTTCCCGGCCTTCCGCGTTGGCGTAGAGGGCGTTCATGGCTTTGGAGTATTTCAGGCCCAGTTTGAAGATGTGGCCGACCTCGATGCCGCGCTTGACGGCCAGGGGGCCGCCGCAGCGGGGGCAGGGGTCGCCCTGGCCGGCCAGGGCCAGATCAAGCCAGCGGTTGACGATGAAGTCGCGGCCCAACTCAGCGTGAATAAAGTGCGCGTCGGTTTCGTTCGCGCCGACGACCCCGCCTCCGAGGGCGCGCAGGCCCAGGTCGGCGACCACCGGCAGTTTGGCCTGAACCGGGCCCACAAAGCCCATCGGCGCCCCGGCGAGCTTTTCCGCCTCCTCCGGGCTCAGAAGGCGCGGCTCCAGGCCGCCGAAGGCGTTTTTCAGCTTGATCAGGTTGATTTCCCGGTCGCCGGGAATCAGCGCCAGAATCGGGCCTTGGCCGGTTTCAAAAGCCAGGGTTTTGACTACGCGGCCCAGGGGCACGTTCAAAAATTTCGCCAGGTCCGGCACATGGCCGCAGGCCGGGGTGAAAACTTTCTCCATCGGCGGGGCCGGGCTTTCCGGGGCTTCTGTTTTATAGCTCTTCAGTTCGGCTTTTTCCTGGTTGGCCGCGTAGCCGCATTCGCAGAAGACGAGGCCGTCTTCGCCGGCCTCGGCCAGGACCATGAATTCGTGGGAAAAACTGCCGCCGATGGCCCCGCTGTCGGCCTCGACCACGGCGAATTTGAGGCCGCAGCTTTCGAAAATGCGCCGGTAGGCTTCATACATGGCTTTGTAGCTCAATTCGGCCCCGGCCTCGTCGGCGTCGAAGCTGTAGGCGTCTTTCATCACAAATTCACGGCCGCGCATCAGGCCGAAGCGGGGGCGTATTTCGTCGCGGAATTTGGTCTGTATCTGGTAAAGATTAATGGGCAGATCGCGCCAGGAGCGTATCTCGCGGCGGGCTATGTCGGTGAGGACTTCCTCGTGGGTGGGCCCGATGACGCAGTCGCGGCCGTGGCGGTCCTGAAAACGGGCCAGCTCTTTGCCGTAAAGAGCCCAGCGGCCGCTTTCCTTCCACAGCTCCCCCGGCTGCACGGCCGGCAGCGAAACTTCCATCGCCCCGGCCCTGGACATTTCGGTCCGGATGACGCGCTCCATTTTGCGCATGGACCTTAGGCCCAACGGCAGGAAGCTATAAATGCCCGCGGCCAGCTTACGGATCAGGCCGGCCCGGATCATGAGCTTGTGGCTGACGACTTCCGCGTCGGCCGGGTCTTCCTTGAGCGTGGGGGCGAAATAGCGGCTCAGGCGGGCGCCCAGGGGCTGACCGTGAATATCTATGGGGATGGGATTTAGGGGGCTGACGTTTTGAGACATGTGTTTTCCTCTGCATAAATCGCGCATTTCCGGCCGGCCCCCCCCCGCTTCCCGGCCGGTAAGGCTCGCCAGAGCGTTCTATTGTAGCATATTTGGACTCAGGAAAGTAGCTTGAGCGCTTCTTTTTTTTCAGACGCCTCTTGATTTTCAAGAGACGTTTTTGTCGCAATACATCATGTGAAGTCATGATGCCTAAAGCCCTGGCAAGCCCTGAGAAAAGTGTCGACAAGGTTCTTATTATGCTGTTATATTACATGAAAGGAAGGTGCGGCATGTCGAAAAATCATGAGGAATTGACGAAAATTATGGTTCATCAGGTTAAAGCGTACTTTAGGGGATATGGAAAAGAAGAAGAAGGCGGGCTGACAGGACAACCGTCCTCGCCCCTACAAGAGGAAGAGAAGAGCGGCCTACTCGCCGCGGTCGGCGAAATTTGAATGAATGGATATAGTCATAGGCATAATCAATACCCCCTTATGGAAATTAATATGCCATATTCAGCCTATCAGAAGTCAATAATGGCGCTCAAGGCGCCAGTTTGATCGCCTCTTTTTCCAGAGCGGCGGCCAGTTGGCCGTAGCCGGCCCCAACACCCCTAAGGGCACGACCAGAAGAACTGAAATGGGAATGGCCGGCTTTCATAAATATAATCCGTCATCCCACCTCCCAATGCCCGCCTTTATTGGGGCCGACTCGAAGCACGCGGCCTTGTTTTTTGAGTTTGGCCAGTTATTTTTCCACCGCTCATTTGCGCCCCAGAACTTCATTTTGAAAAACGGCCGGGGTTACGATCCTGGCGCGCCTGACGTGCCCGCGCTGG
>JAISRV010000154.1 GCA_031273445.1 Candidatus Adiutrix sp.
TATAGAAAAGACGGCCTCATTGAAGGCGCCCTTTTGCTGATCCGTTCCGGCGTCGTCTCCGGCTGTGTGCCGCTAGAATCGACCGGCGGCGGCGAAACCGAATTCAGCGAGGCCGCGGCCAGTTTCCTGAGCCAGTATTACAGCGCCGGGCATTTTGTGCCTGA
Source organism: Candidatus Adiutrix sp. (assembly GCA_031273445.1). Taxonomy (GTDB): domain Bacteria; phylum Desulfobacterota; class Desulfarculia; order Adiutricales; family Adiutricaceae; genus Adiutrix. The sequence continues at coordinate 165 of JAISRV010000154.1, forward strand.
TGAAGTGCTGTTGCCGGAAAGCGGCCTGGATGACGGCGAAACCCTGGAGCAATGGCTGTCTTCGCTCAAGGGGCGGGCGGTCAAACTTGTCGTCCCCCAGAAGGGCGACCGTTTGAAGATCGTGAGCATGGCCGGCGAAAACGCCAGAGCGGCTCTTGAAGAACGCTTGGGACGCCTAGGGCGGACCAGCGGCGCCCTGGTGGAACTGAAATCCAGGTTAAACCTGGAAAAAATGCCGCATCGGCTGGAATGTTTTGACCTGGCCCATATGCAAGGGCGCGACGCGGCGGCCGGCTTGGTGGTCATGGAAGACGGCGAATGGAAAAAAAGCCAATATCGCCGTTTCAGAATAAAGCAGGCTAAGGGCGGCGACGACTACGGAGGCATGCGTGAAGTGGTGGCTCGCCGATTCGGCCACGAGGACTGGGCCTGGCCAGACCTTCTGCTCATAGACGGCGGCAGAGGACAGTTGGCCTTCGCCTTAGCCGCTTTTGAAGAATTGGGCCTAAAACCTCCGCCTGTGGCCGCTATCGCCAAGATCAGACAGGAAGGTGAGATCGACCGCGTCTTTCTGCCCGGCCGTAAAAACCCGGCCGACCTAAAAGCCGGCTCACCGGCTCTGCTGTTGCTTTCACGGTTACGTGACGAGGCCCACCGTTACGTCGGAGTTTACCATCACCAACTTCAGGCCAAAAGCTTTTTAAGCAGCCCCCTTCTGACCGTGCCCGGCCTGGGAGAAGCCAAGCGACGGAAGCTTTTGAATCACTTCGGCTCTCTGGAAAGCCTGATTGTGGCCGCCGATGACGATGTGTTGAAGGTGATCGCGCTTTCTCCCGAAGGTCTGATAAAATTACGGGAAGTTCTCAAAATTTGGGAGAAATCGGCGGATGCGACAGCCGCCGCAGAATAAGACGAACCTATCGTCGACCTGCAGGAAGAAGCCGCCGCGCCGGCGGGATTCGACCGCTCCAGTCAATAATATAGCTTGATCGGCTTGGCTGTCTGGGTCGTAGCTGGGCAAAAAATGTGATTTTTGTCCAGCCAAGGGCCTTTTAGACGCCTCAACCAGTCGTTTCGCTCCGTCGCCACTCTCCGGGAGCGACTGCTTTTTAAAAATATTCGTTTATACCTGAGAAGTGCTGATATTTCAGGTCGTCCACTTTTCCCTTGCGGCATTTTATATCTCATGTTATTATTATCTGGCTTGTTAAGCAACAGCAACATACTTAATATCCGCCTAAAAAAACACAGGGCGGCCATTGGCGGTTATGTCGCCGCAAGTGTAAATATTCATAGTATGTTGAACATAAATCACAGATTCCCGACTTGACCCGTCCTGACTGCGCCCGCTTTGCCCAGGGCGCGTCTTCAGGCGTCAATGCTGAACAATAACGATTTCAACATACCCATTCCGGATACAGCGACCGATGACCTTACAGAGGAATTGGCGCAGTCATATACTGTGGTCAAGAAGCTCCTGCCTTTCATGGTCAAGCGAGGCATCCCGGCTTCACCAAAAAATTATCGCCTTTTTTACGATTATCTCCTTTACTCCAACCCGGATCTCAATAAAACCATAAATGAACTGCTGGAGCACAACGCCAAATTTTACAACAAATTATCCGTGCGTCTCTATGACCACTTTTACAACAACGAAACCTTTGAAATGAAGGCCGCGGCCATAAACAAAGCCGCCGCAGATTTCATAGACATGAGCGCGGAGCTGGAAAACGGCCTTTCCATGGCCTTCAGCCAGACCAGCCATTACCAGAAAGTTCTTACCGACAGTTCAAAACAGATGACCGAAGTCGCCACTTCCGACGAACTGCAGCCGGTGTTGGATGAACTGCTGAGCGAGACGGAAACGGCCATCGCCGCCAACGACGACCTTTTTTCGCGCATAAGCGAAGCCAACCAGATTATTGCTTCACTGAAGGCGGAATTGAAAAACCAGACCAATTTGGCCAAGATCGACGAACTGACCAAACTCCACAACCGCCGGCATTTTCATGCCGAAGCTCCCCGCCTTATGAATCTGGCCGCAAGAGAGACATTGCCTCTTTCGGTCATTATGTTGGATCTGGATTTTTTCAAACGCATAAATGACGCCTGGGGGCACGCTTACGGCGACAAAGTTCTGGTCATCTGCGCCGCCGCCATCCGCGCCGCCGGCGAAGAAGACGCCATGGCCGTGCGAATGGGAGGCGAAGAATTTCTGCTAATGTGCCCGCGGCTGAATCTGCATCAGGCGGCGGTCAAAGCCGAAGAAATACGCCTGGCCATACAAAACACCGACATCACCGTACGCGGCGAGCGCCTGCCGGTAACCATCAGCGCCGGGGTGGCGCAATACGTTCCCGGAGAGGATCTCAAAACCTTTGTCGACCGTGCCGACAAAGCGCTCTACCAAGCCAAGCATGAAGGGCGCAACACCGTGCGTATGGCCGTGGTCGCCAAATAAATAAAGCGGCCCCGCGGCGCCTGAATCCCCTCCTTTAGATCGGCAGCGCTTCCCAATGTCCTGTTTAACGTATTTAAAGATTGACTCCCCACGGCTTTAACCGATACAATAACCAGCGATATTTTACGTTGCGAATGGATTCCCGGTTGAACTTGTTCCGCGGCGCCCGGCGGAAAGGCCGGATGTTTCCCGCTCCGGACCACTAACGGGGAAGAACCGACCTTGGCCTTCTCCCCTTGAGCATAAAGAGGACAAAAGATGACAGATGGGGGACGCCGCCTGGAAGAGGCTCTGAAAAAGGCCCAAACCGACCCGGAAGCGCGGATGGATTTCTACCGGCTTCTACTGGATTCAAAAGTATATGTGGCCGGAGAAAAAGAGAGGAAAGGCGCTAACGGCGGAGAGCCCCATACCCATATAAAGCAATGGACGCAGCGGGACGGCTCGCTGGCCATGCCTTTTTTCGCCACGGTCGGGTCTTTTAAGGAAACTCTGGGCGAAAGCGAATCATACGTTTTGATTCCGGTCATAGATCTCTTCAGAATGGCCGGCGAAGCCACGCTGGTCATGACTACGCCCGACGGCGCCAAAGATTTCAAGCCGCCGGAGGTGGCCTCTATACTGGCTTCGCTCGTCCCTAAAGATCCCGTCAGCGCGGCGCTTCAGAAAGCCATTCAAAACCCGGGCGGCCGCCCCGCCTTTTATAACGCGCTGATCAACGCCAAAGTCTATGTCTTCGGCGGCAACGGCGAAACGCTGGAGGAAGGCCGGACGGAAGAAAAACATTTGACGCTGGCCAATGGGGATAAACTTTCCTTCGCCGCCTGGACCCATCCTTCCATTGAAGGCCCGGTGACGCCGTTTTTTTCTTCCCTGGAACTTCTTAACCGGGCCGCCAGACAGGAGGGCACGCATTACATGGCCTTCCTGGGGATGGACTTCCTCAAAATGGCCGCCGGCCTCGGCCGCCCCTTGATCCTGAATCCCGGCTATGAGTTCAACCACCTTTTCTCCGTTGAAGAGGTTGAACATATCATAAAAGCTTCGAAGATGAATCAGGCGGTGGAACGGGCGCTGAAACCCGGCCTTAAAGTTCTTTTCAGCCAGCCGGAAAATTATCCCTATGCCATAGTCGATGCCCTGTGCGATTTTCTGCCTGACCACCCCGCGGTTGCGGCCGCCTATATTACGGTGATGCGCGAAGCGGCGGCTGAAGCCCCGCCGATTTTAGTCATCGGTTTTGAAGCCGACGACGAAGGTGAAGTCGTTAAAATGTTTTCGGCGGCCGGCGAGCTGGTCAAAAACCATGAGAAAGAAGGCCAGACCGTGGACTTCGCGCTGGTTCGCCCCGGCGAAGAAGGCGTCAGCCGACATTTCCTCGAAAACGCGGAGCCGTTCTACCGCCGGAAGCTGGTCAAAACGCCCCAGGCGCCCCAAAAGGCCTCGTCCGCGAAAAATGAACAGGAGCGGCCGGAAATTAGGCCAGGCTTTTTAGGCCGCCTCAAAAAAATTTTCAGCGGCCGCCGCCCCCCCAGCGGACCTTCTCTCCCTGATTCCGACGGTCAGAAGACAAAACCTTAAAGTGGCGTCAAATATTGACACAGACGCCTGTTAGAGGCTATATAATTATAGAAGGCGGCCATGTTTGAGCGGGAAACGCCGCGCCCGGCATTTTCCCGCACGCCGTATAACTCCGCAACCTTCATACTCCTAAATGCCGCTTTTAAATCCAAAAAAAGGACGCAATATGAACATAGACTGGAACATGCAACCCAAAGTGATTGAAGACCGCAGCTTTTCGCTCATAGCCGCGGAAGCCGGCTCCCATAACTGGAATAAAGAGGAATGGACGATTATTCAGCGCCTGGTCCATACCAGCGCCGACTTCGATTACGTCTCGGACACGATCATCAGCCCCGGCGCCATTGAGGCCGGAGTCGCGGCTATACGCGAGGGCGCGACCATAGTCACCGACACCAAAATGGCTCTTTGCGGCATCAACATCGCCCGCATGAACGCCTACGGCAACCGCCTGGTCTGCCTCATTTCCGATGAAAGAACTCAAAGGCGGGCGCGAGAAACAGGAACCACCCGCGCTCTGGCCGCGGTTGATCTGGTTTGCGATCTCTTCTTTAAAAGCAGCGGCGCCGGTGGCCTCTGGGTGGTCGGCAACGCCCCCACCGCCCTGTTCCGCCTTATTGAAAAAATGAAAAACGAGCCGGAATGGCCCAAGCCTCTTCTGGTGGTGGGTCTGCCGGTGGGTTTCGTCAACGCCAGCGAGTCAAAAGCCGCCCTGGCTCAGAGTGATTTCAATTACATCACCAATCGGGGGCGCAAAGGCGGCTCCAATGTGGCGGCCTCCGTCATAAACGCCCTGGCGGAACTGGCCAATGCCCGCGATTGACGAGCAGCCGGAACCGGACGAAATGGAGCCAGTTCCCGTCGGCCGCGAGCTGCGTTCCGGCTTTACCACCGGAACGTCCGCCGCCGCTGCGGCTGTGGCGGCGGGGCTGATGCTCGCCGGCAAAAGCCGCCCGGAACAAGTGACGGTCATGTTGCCGGGAGGCGGCGAAATAACAGTGGCGGTGGCCGAGTCATCCATCCTCAATTCCGATGAGGCCATGGCCGTGGTCGTCAAAGACGGGGGCGACGACCCCGACGTGACCAACGGCGCGAAAATAGGGGCCATCGTGCGGCGTCTATCTAAAAATGGCCAGGTGCGCATTATAGGCGGCGTGGGCGTCGGCCGGGTCACCAAAGCCGGTTTGGCGCTGCCGCCGGGGCAGTGGGCCATCAACCCGACGCCCAGACG
>JAISRV010000192.1 GCA_031273445.1 Candidatus Adiutrix sp.
GTCTCCACCACGCCGTCCACGTCTGTTCCGGCCCGGTAGCCCGGCCCCAGCGCCAGAGTCGTCCGGCCCGGCCTCCGGGTCACTCCGGTGTTTTTTTTCGACAGCGTGGCTTCAATCAGGGCCGCGGCCCCCAGTTCATCCAGCCAGGCCTCCTCCGGCGCGACCAGCACCGGAATGTGCCCGGCGGTCAGCGCTTCGCGAAAATTTTCCGTATCCGCCCTCACGGCGGTGACCGCCTCAACCGTCATGCGGCCGTCGTATATCGCCTGGGAGAAAGAAACGGTGCGCCGTATGGCCGTGGGCCGGGCCAACTCGGTCATGATGAACCGGTAACCGGCCCGGTAAAGCCTGTGCGCCGTCCCGGTGGCCAGGTCGCCCGCGCCCTTGATGATCAAAAGAGGGCTTGCGGCTCTAAAATCGCGCTTAGTCACAGTCAGACCTCTTATTTGTCGCCGCGCCCTGGGCCGGTTCAGCCGGCGTAAGCGACCTATAGTCCTCAGCCGTGTCGAAATCCAGAAAAATTTCAGCCTCCAGGCCGTCGCAGGGCCACAAGGTCAATTCCCGCGGATAAGCTTCCGCCAGCGCCCGGCCGCCTTGGTCGCCGCGGAGATTGATCAGGGCCTGGGCCCAGCGCCCCAGGTCGAAGACCATCGGGCTGCGCCGCCGCCCTTGAAAAAAAGGCGCGGTCATGGAGGCCTTCCGCTCCAGGTGGAATTTTATCAGATCGCCGATCATTTGCGAAGCGACAAAAGGCTGATCGGCGACAAAAAAGATGGCCGTCCGGCAGCCGGCGGACATGGCTCTCACGGCGCTGGCCACGCTCCCGGCCTGGCCCTCGGCATAGTCCGGGTTGTGAACCAGGCCGAGCGGGAGCCCCGCGAGAGCCGCACGGACATCCGGGGCCCAGGCGCCGGTGACCACAGTCACCGCGTCGATTCCCGGCGCGTTCAGCGCGGCCAAGGCCACCCGGCGCACCGAAGGCGTCCCTCTCACCGGCCAGACGCTCTTGGGGCCGCCGGCCCGGCGGGCTTCGCCGGCCGCCAGAATCACGGCGGCCACGGCGCCCGTTTCAAGTTCCATGGTTTCTTTCGCTCCAAATCCGCGAGAACTGCCTCTTGTTTACCGCACGGCTGTATGGTGTATAATACTATTGTTGGCGATAAAAAGACAGCCGCGCGAATGCGCATCGCATTTTTTGCCCGGCTGCGACCCCGCCGGCCAAGCCGAGCATTACACGCGACTTAAAAAGCAGGTCGCCCCCGAAGAGGGGCGACGGAGCGTTTTTATCTCATCGCTCATTTAGTCCGTTCGTTACGCCCCGCCGTTTCAGTGGCTGACAGCCGGCAGTTCTCAGGCGAAGGCTAACATTTTTAAAAAGCAAGTCGCCCCCGAAGAGGGGCGACGGAACGAAGCGACTGGTTGAGAGGCCGACAAACTCGCTCGCCGGGCAAAAATCGCATTTTTGCCCGGCTACGACCCCGCCGGTCAAATCGAAAGAGGAGAATTTAATGAAGCAAAAATTATTCGGAAAAACCGGGCGGGAACTTTCCATTCTGGGCTTCGGCTGTATGCGTCTGCCCCTTTTGGATCAAAACGACGCCGCCAGCATCGACTATGACCTGTCCACTTCCATGATCCGCAAAGCCATAGACCGCGGCGTCAATTATGTCGACACCGCCTACCCTTATCATTCCAGAGACCGCGCGCTGCCCGGCGAAAGCGAACTTTTGGTCGCCTGGGCGCTGAAAGGCGGCTACCGGGAAAAAGTCAGCGTGGCCACCAAACTCCCGACCTGGCTGACGCAAACGCACCGGGACATGGATCGGTTTCTGGACGAACAGCTCAAACGGCTGGACGTCGGCCCCATCGACTTTTATCTGGCTCATAACCTTAATCATGGCTGCTGGTCCCGCATGAAGGAGCTGGGGCTCAACGATTTTTTAGACGCCGCCCTCAAGGACGGCCGCATCAAACAGGCCGGCTTTTCCTTTCATGACCGTTATGAACTGTTTGAAGAAATCATAGGCGGCTATGACTGGTCCTTCGCCCAGATTCAGCTCAACTACCTCGACGTCGATTATCAGGCCGGTCTGCGGGGTCTGAAGCTGGCCCATGGCCGAGGCCTGGGCGTGGTCGTAATGGAGCCGCTTCGCGGCGGCTTTCTCGTCAATCACATGCCTTCGGAGTTGACGCGGCGGTTGGCGGAAATACGCCCCCAATGGTCTCTGGCCGACTGGGGGCTGCGCTGGGTGTGGAACCAGCCGGAGGTCGGAGTGGTTTTAAGCGGCATGAGCGCCATGAGCCACGTGGACGGCAACCTGGCCAGCGCCGACGAGGCCGGCCCCCTGACCCAGGAAGAGTTGACCGCTCTGGACGAGGCGCGTCAATACTTCAAAGAGCGCCTGCAAGTGAACTGCACCAGTTGCGGCTATTGCCTGCCCTGCCCCTCCGGGGTCAATATTCCTAAAAATTTCTCTTATTACAATGACTACTTTCTGGTGGACTCAGACGTTGTCCGCGCCCGCGCCAAATATTACTACGCCGCCCAGTGCGCGGCCGACGAAAACGCGGAAAACTGCGTCCAGTGCCAGGAATGCGAGGCCAAGTGCCCGCAGAATCTGCCCATCAGCGACCTCATGCCTAAAGCGGCCGCAACTTTAAGGGCTTAAGGCGGCGATTCGGTCTGTTTAGGCTGAGACCCGGTATTCCGCCAATTTATTGCGCAGAGTGCGGACGCTGATGCCCAGTATTCTGGCGGCGTGGGTGCGGTTGCCTTCGGTTTCGTTCAGGGCCTGTCCGATCAGTCGCCGCTCCATTTCTTCGATGGTCATCAGGGGGCCGGCCAGAAGGCAATTGGCCGCCGCGGCCGGATTGTCGAAAGAGGGGGCTGAATTGGGGACGGGCAGGTCAGCCGTTTCGTCTGGGGGCGGCGCCGGGCCGGCGGCCGCGGCCCTGGTGATTGGGGGCGGTTCGTTCTCCGCGGCGAGGCCGCGTTCGAGAGCGGCCATGAAACCGGCTTCGTCCATAAACAGATCATGCGGCTCAATCAGCGGGTCGGAAGCCAGAAGCACGCCCCGGGCCACGGTGTTCTCCAGTTCCCGGATATTGCCGGGCCAATCGTAGGCGCACAGGGTCTCGATAGCCGCGCCGGAGAGCCCGGCCACGTTTTTATTGTTCATGACCGCGTATTTTTTGCGAAAATGCTCCGCCAGTTCCGGCACGTCGTCCTTTCTTTCCTTCAAGGCGGGGATATAAAAGGGGATGACGTTCAAGCGGTAATAAAGGTCGGCCCTGAATTTTCCGGCCTCCACCCATTCTTTCAGGTTGCGGTTGGTGGTGGCGATGACGCGCACATCGATTTTTTGGGGTTCTTTGCCGCCCACCCTGTCTATCTCGCCTTCCTGCAAAACGCGCAGGAGTTTGGCCTGGAGGCCGATATCCATCTCGCTTATTTCGTCCAGGAGGATGCTGCCGCCGTCGGCCAATTCGAATTTGCCCTGTTTTCTGGCCGCCGCGCCGGTGAAGGCGCCTTTTTCATGGCCGAAAAGTTCGCTTTCCAGAAGACTCTCCGGCAGGCTCGCGCAGTTGATGGCCACAAAAGGGGCGCCTGACCTGGGGGAGTTATGGTGGATGTAGCGCGCCAGAAGTTCCTTGCCTGTGCCGCTTTCCCCCTGCAGCAAAACCGTGGCCGGGGAGGCGGCCACGCTTCTGGCCAGGTCCATCAGTTTTTTCATGCGGCCGTTGCGGGTGATGATGGGGCGCTCGGCGCCGGCGGGCCCGGCCGGGCTTTTTGTAAGCGGCCCGCGCAATGGACCGGGCGAGGCTTCGGCGAAAGCGCGGTTCAAAGCCCCTTCAATGACGCCTGTGGGAAAAGGCTTGAGTATGAAATCATGAGCGCCTTCGCGCATGGCCTCGACCGCTGTTTCCACAGTTCCGCAGGCGGTCATGACGATGACCGGAGTGTCGGGGCTGATTTTTTTGAGAGCCTTCAGAAGACCGAGCCCGTCCAAACCCGGCAATTTGTGGTCGGTGACGACCAGGTCGAATCTCCGGGTCTGGAATTTACTCAAGGCCTCACGGCCGTTTTCGGCCAATTCGACCTCGTGTCCCAATCTGGCCCGAGCCGTAAAAAGGGCGCTGCGGAGATGTTTTTCATCATCGGCCACCAAAATCGCTTTGACGCTCATTTCATCCTCCTATGGACCGGCGCGGCGGCCTTGGTCAGTTGACGCGGCCGGACGTTTCGGCCCCTAGCGGCAGGTAGGGCAGGCTTAAAACGGCCCGGGCGCCCATATGCAGGTCGGAGCCGACCACAAGAGAGCCGTGGTGCGCCTCGGCGATGCGCAGGCTCACCGGCAGGCCCAGGCCCAGAGGCTGGTTTTTGGAAGTGCAGAAGGGG
>JAISRV010000199.1 GCA_031273445.1 Candidatus Adiutrix sp.
TCCGGCGACATGTCGGAATTGACGAAATTGGAAAAATAGGGAATGCCGTAGCGGCCGGTCATCTTCCAGATGGCGGCGAAGCGCGGGCTGTCCCAGTCGAAATCCTTGCCGATGTTATAAGTGGGAATGGGAAAGGTAAAAACCCGGCCTTTGTTGTCGCCTTCCATCATCACTTCGGCGAAGGCCTGGTTGATGACGTCCATTTCCGCCTGATAGTCGCGGTAGGAGCTCTCCAACTCGACCCCGCCGACGATCACCGGCGAATCCCGGAAAATCGACGGCACGTCAAGATCCATCGTGATGTTGGTGAACGGCGTCTGGAAGCCCACCCGGGTGGGGATATTGATGTTGAAGACGAATTCCTGCAAAGCCTGTTTGACCTCTTTGTAGGAAAGAGCGTCGTGGCGGACGAAGGGCGCCAGAAGGGTGTCGAAACTGGAGACGGCCTGGGCGCCGGCCGCTTCCCCTTGAAGAGTATAGAAAAAATTGACCAGCTGCCCCAGAGCGGAGCGGAAGTGGCGCGGCGGCGCGCTTTCCACATTGCCGGAAACCCCCTTGAAGCCTTCTTTCAAAAGGTCGGCCAGGTCCCAGCCCACGCAATATACGGAAAGCTGGTTCAGATCATGCAAATGCAGATCGCCGTTGCGATGGGCGTCGCGGATTTTGCGGGTGTAAATGCGGTTGAGCCAATATTCTGAGGTGACGTCTGAGGATATGAAATTGTTCAGCCCCTGGAGAGAAAAACCCATGTTGCTGTTTTCGCGCACGCGCCAGTCCATGCGCTGCAGATAGCCGTCCATGAGGTCGACATGGGCCTTGGCCGTTATGTTGCGCATCTGCGCGCGCTGCTCACGGTAGAGAATATAGGCCTTGGCCGTGGGCCGGTAGGGAGAATCAAGCAAAACGTGCTCCACCACATCCTGAAGGGTCTCCACGTCTATGCCGTCGTCGTCGGCCATGGCCTCGGCCATGGTCAAAGTTTTCATCGTCAGCAACCGGGCTTCTTTTTCCCCGAATTCCCCGGTGGCCTGCCCCGCCTTGGCGATGGCGCGAGTGATCTTTCTGGCGTCGAATCCGGCGGTGCGTCCGTCCCGCTTTCTGATCGAAATTAACCGCATGTACGCTCCTGCTTGTTGTAATTGCCTATGGAAAATGATCCGGCATCCCCGTCTGCGGGCGGAGATGCCGGAAAAAAAACAACCTGTCCGTCTGAAATCGCCCGCCTCCGGGTTTAATCCAATTAAATATACACTAAATATAGGCCGCCAAACTGTAAACCCCACAAGCAATAATTGTCCATATTCCGGGGCCAAAGTCAAGCCTTATTTCAGCCCAAACGCAACATCTTGTGCCAAACTTCAAAACGTGTACAATATGTTACAAAATGGCGCCTACGAAAGCAAAGCGAGCCTTTCAGGTTCAGGGCCGAAGACGAACGACGCCCCAGTTTGGAAAGAGCCGACCCCCGCCGCTTGCTTGTTCCATCGCCTCGCTTTGTCAGGACGATATTTTGTGCTATTATCTCCCGTAAATATTATCGGGGAACTCCAATGCCCGCTGAAAAACCTGTTGAAATCCGCCTGACCCCGGAAGGGGTTCTAATCTGGCCGGAGCCGTCCGAAACCGATTGGCGGGAGCGCCTGTTCCGCCTGGGGGCCGGCCCTGAACCGACCGGGGAACCGGCCGCCAACCGTTTCTGGCACAGCCTGGCCCGGCGTTTTTTATTGCACTTCCAGCAGGCGGCGGCCGATTTTTGGTCAGTCGAGGAATTTGACGGAAAAACCAAGGCCGCCGGAAGCTTTTCCCTGCCGGAATCCGCTCCGGAATTGCTGGCGGAACTGGCCTTCGGCGCTCCGCCCCTCCCCGGCGGCGAGTATCTGGCCGAGTGCCTCCCGGCGGTCTGGGCCGCCCTGAGCCGCTGGCTGGAATCGACCCTGCCCGGCTTGAGCAGCCCGGCCGAATTTATGGCCAAGTACAGCCCGCTGTGGCAAAAGGTCGGCCGCGTCTATTTTCATCTGGCTGAAAACAAGGCCGACGAAAATTTCCCCTTCGCCTTTCTGGCCACCTACACCACCGGATTGGCCCCGGGCGGCCGCCCGCTGCACAAGCCTTTGGGCGAGGCCCTGCGCCATTATTCCGCCGCCCGCGACAAGCCGACCCTCCTGCGCCTCTTGACTCCGGTGGACAACGCGGCCAAAGCTTTGCCCTGGGTGGAGAGCATGATAAATTCCAAGCGGGTTTATCAGGCCACGCCCTTCACTCCCGGCGAGGCCTGGACCTTCCTGAAGGACATTCCGGCCCTGAAGGAGGCCGGGCTCTGGACCCGCATTCCCGATTGGTGGCAAAAGCGGCCCCAGGCCCAGGTGAAAATCGTCCTGGACCCTTTGCGCAAAAGCAAAATGAACGCCGACAGCCTCCTGGCCTTCGACCGCCGCCTGGTCCTCGGCGACGAGGAACTGACCGAGGCCGAACTGCGGGAACTGATGCGGGGCGAAGGCGGGTTGATGCTGATCAAGGGCCGCTGGGTGGAAGTGGACAAGGAGCGCCTTCAGGAGGCGCTTGATCAGTGGGACCGCATCAAAGGGGAGGTGCGGGGCGGCGCCTTGACCTTCAGCCAGGGCATGCGGCTCTTGGCCGGATTGCCGGGGGACTTCAAATCCGGCTCCGAACCGGGAGAGGGTCTCTTGCGCTTCACGGCCGGAGATCGGCTGGGCCAATTGCTGGCGGCCATGCGCGAGGCCCCGCCGCCTAAGGGCAAGACGGCCGGGCCACTGGCCGCCTTGCGGGATCGGCTGCGGCCCTACCAGGCCAAGGGCGCCGACTGGCTGTCGTTCATGACTTCCCTGGGCCTGGGGGCCTGTCTGGCCGACGACATGGGTTTAGGCAAGACCATTCAGGTTCTGACCCTCTTGAGCCAGGTCAAGGCGGCCGCGCCCCAGGCCGGTTGCGGCCGCGAGAGCTGTCTTCCCGGCCAAGACGGCTCAAATTCTTCGGCCGATGGACGGCGCAAAGCCCCTTTGGGGCCCGGGCCGTCGCTGCTGGTTCTGCCGGCCTCGCTAATGGGCAACTGGCGGGCCGAGGCCCAAAAATTCGCGCCCCACCTGAGGATGCGCTTTCTCCACCGGGCCATGGACGGCGGCCTCGACCAGGCCCGTTTGGCCAAAAACCCCCAAAAGGAACTGGCCGACTGCGATGTGGCCGTCACTACCTACGCCATGCTGACCAGGCAGGAATTTCTGGCCAAGGTGGATTGGAACCTGATCATCGCCGACGAGGCCCAGGCGATCAAAAATCCCGGCGCGCGGCAGAGCAAGGCCCTCAAAGCCCTGAAAGCCAAGGGGCGGCTGGCTTTGACCGGCACCCCGGTGGAAAACCGTCTGGGCGACCTGTGGTCCCTGTTCGACTTTCTCAACCCCGGCCTTCTGGGGACATCCAAAGATTTCAGCAAATATGCCGGACAATTGGCCAAACAAGAGGACGACACGGCCTACGCGCCCCTCAAGCGGCTGATCAGCCCCTATATTCTGCGCCGCCTGAAGACCGACCGCCGGGTCATTTCAGACCTGCCGGACAAGGTGGAAAGCGTCAGTTTCTGCCCCTTGAGCAAAAAACAGATCGCCCTTTATCAGCAAGTGGTCGAAAACCTGGCCGAGCGTCTGGCCGCCGAGGACGGCATCGCCCGCCGGGGGCTGATTCTTCAGACCATCATGCGGCTGAAGCAAATCTGCAATCATCCGGATCAGATGAGCGGCGCGGGCGGCTACGCGGCCGGCGACAGCGGCAAGTTCGAGCGGCTGGGCGAAATCTGCGCCGAGTTGGCCGAGCGCCAGGAGCGGGCCCTGATCTTCACCCAGTTCAAGGAGATCATCGAACCGCTGGCCGACATGCTGGGGAAAATCTACGGCCGGGCGGGCCTGATTCTCCACGGCGGCACGCGCACGGCCGAACGTCAGAAGCTGGTTGATCAGTTCCAGCGGGACGGCGGACCGCCCTTCTTCATCCTGTCGCTGAAAGCCGGCGGCACGGGCCTGAACCTGACCGCCGCCGCCCGGGTCATCCATTTTGACCGCTGGTGGAACCCGGCGGTGGAGAATCAGGCCACAGACCGGGCCTTCCGCATCGGGCAAAAGCGCAACGTGATGGTTCACAAGTTCGTCTGCTCCGGAACCATTGAGGAAAAGATTCACAAGATCATTGAGGAAAAAAGCAAACTGGCCGAGCAGGTGGTCGGCGGGGACGGGCAGATCGACCTCGCCAGCCTCAGCGATCAGGCGATCCTGGACCTGGTGCGCATGGACATCAGCCAGTCGGCTGAGTGAGATGAGGGGGCGAATATGGGCTGGTGCAATTTCGGGCCTTACGTTTCCGTGGCCCAGAAAAAAGCGAAGGCGGAAAAGCTGATTCAGAAGCTCAAAAAGGCCCGGCCGGACCTCCAGCCGGTCTGCCCGGCCGGCCGGAGCATTTCTCAGAGTTTTTGGGGCAAGGCCTGGTGCAAACACCTGGAAACCTACGCCGACCACGAAAACCGCATCGGGCGCGGGCGCAGTTATGTCCGCAACAGCGCGGTCTGCCACCTGGAGGCCTCCGCCGGCCGTCTGGAGGCCATCGTCGCCGGCTCCCACGGCGACCCCTACGAGGTGGCCGTCACCGTCAAGCCCGTGCCGGCCGGTCAGTGGAAGGCCGTCAAAGCCGCTTCGGCCGGTCGCATCGGCTCCATGCTGGACCTTCTGTCCGGAAAATTTCCGAAAGACGTAATGGCCCAGGTGGCCGACCCGGAAAAGGGCCTCTTTCCCAAGTTGGGCGAGTTGAAATTCAGTTGCACCTGCCCGGACTGGGCCCAGATGTGCAAACATGTGGCCGCGACTCTATACGCCTTCGGCCATCGCCTGGATCAGGCCCCGGAGATGCTGTTCCTTTTGCGCGGAGCCGACCCGGCTGAACTGGTCAATCTGGAGGCCATGGCCGAGTCCGCCACCGCCGGAGGGGAGTCCGCCCTGCGCGACGACGCCCTGGCCGGCATTTTCGGCATTGAGCTGGATTTGGGCGGGCCGGAAACAAAGGCTCCCCAAGCCGGCCGGGCGGCCAGAAAGGGAAGGCCTGACGCTCCCGGCGGGAAGACCGGGACCAGGCCCCCAAAGGCTTCCAAGCCGCCCCAGACTTCGCCGGACAACCTTGTCTTCAAAAATCCGGAGCGCCCCCGGGGCCTGGAAATCGCCGCCCTGCGCCGGCGCCTTTCGATGAGCGTGGCCGAGTTCGCCGCCGCCCTGGGTTCTTCCCCGGTCACGGTAGCCCGCTGGGAGAAGCTCAAGGTTCCGGAGTTGCGGCAAAAATCCAGGGAAAAATTGAACGCTTTGGCGCAGGGATCGGGGCTGAGGCGGCCGCGTCACGGCAAGTGATATTGATTAACATACTACTTTTGAGGAATTGGAGGTCGGCATGAGGCCGTCCGCGCCGTAAAAATATTTTTTCTTCCCCAGGCCCTGGCCCGGTTGACTCTTACTGACCTGGGAAGAAGGCCAGACGGAAGCCGATGCTGCGGCTCCGGTCCGGCGTGCCGCAGCCCCGGTACGCCGACCGGCAGCCCCCGGCGCAGCTGAGCCAACCGCCGCCACGAAAAACCCGGTATGGGCTTGAGAACGGCCCCCGCGGATCCGTCGCCGGACTGCTGGAATAGCCGCCATACCAGTCCTGCACCCACTCCCAAACATTCCCGTGCATATCATACAAACCCCAACCGTTGGGCTCCTTCTGACCCACCGGATGCGTGGTCTCTCCCGAATTGTCCCAGTGCCAGGCATAACGCCCCAAGGCCCCGGCCTCGTCCCCAAACGAATAGGCGCTCGTCGTCCCGGCCCGGGCCGCGTATTCCCACTCCGCCTCCGTCGGCAAGCGATATTTATTCGTTCCCTCCATCTGGTTTAATTTCTTGATGAACTCCTGAACATCCTCACAGGAAACCTGCTCCACCGGGTTGCTCTGACCCTTGAAGCAACTGGGGTTACTGCCCATCACCGCCTCCCACTGGCTCTGAGTCGCTTCGTATTTGCCCAAGTAAAAAGGCCGGCTGATGGTTACCTTGTGCTGTGGTATTTCGTCGTCTCCAACCTCGCTATCGCTATCCGGCGAACCCATCAGGAATTCCCCCGCCGGGATCAGCACAAACTCCATGCCGATGCTGTTGGCGCGGGGTTCAAGCGTAGCCGCTATTGCCTTCGGGGCGAGCGTCTGCCGCAGCCGCGATGTTTCCTCTGCCCGCCGCGCGAGCGCTTCCTTCAGCTGCCGCAGCTCTCCCTCTTTTTGGCGTATTTCCTCTTCCCGCCGCTTCAGTTCCTCTTCATGCCGCACGAGCCGCGCGAGCGCTTCTTCCAGGCGTTCGTCCCATCGCCGTCGCGCTTCGGCCCCCCGGGCCTGCAGTTCCTCCGGGGCTTCGAAGCTGGGGACTAAATCCCAGCCGCAGCGGGGGCACTGTTCCGCCTCGTCATTTATGGCCAGTTTGCAGATCGGGCAGGTTTGGAGACTATTCATGCGTTTAACCCTTTCATTATCAGCGGCAGGCTCAAAATTATTGCTTTTCCATAATACGCTGAAGAATAATGAGAAAAGCCAAGGCCTTCTTAGGATCGGAAAACCTTTCTTCATGCTCCGGAAGCCAATGCAGCAAAATTGACGCAAAATGGTAATCACGGCCCGCATATTGACTGGACATCTTTTCCAGCAGATCATCAAACTCCTTTTTATAATCCTCTGATTTTTCGTATTTTTCTTGAACTTCATTCATAACGGAAATCTGTTCGTCCATGATCTTGTCAATCCTTGCTATGGCTTGATAAGGGCTTATTTTTAATATAGCCAGCGCGATATTACATGAATTGATGAATTTCATCTGTTCATCATTATAATTGAGTTCCGGAGAATTTTTTATATAGGCATAAATTTTAGTAAATTTCATTTTCCCAACCCAAGTGAAATTAACATCCCTCCTTAAGCTGACGTCAAATATTTCCGAAAAATTACCCTCGTATGATTCCGCTATTTGCAGCCTAAAGGCCTCATATTCCGCATCGCTTTTGTCTTCAAGAACCGTTACCAGAGCCATTGTGCCGCTGCCTTCGGAATAAATATATTTTTCTCCAACAGTCACAAATGACCATTCTCCGGGTTTGTATTGCCCCGCATCGGCGCCTGGTCCGGCCTCCGTCGCTTTCGCCGCGCCGCTGTCCGCTGAAGAATACGTTGTTCCTCCGGAGGCGGGCTTCGCCTCATCCCGCTCCACTCCGGGTCGCTCCCGGCCGCTCGCCTCGTCTATTCCCCCTGCCGGCCGCCCTGGGGAGAAGGCCAGGCGGAAGCCGAGGGTTTGGCGCCGGTAGCCCGGCGTGCCGTTGTTCCGGATCGCCGACCGGCAGAGCCTGGCGCTGTTGTTCCAACCGCCGCCACGATTAACCCGGTACGAGCCTAAGAACGGCCCCCGCGGATCAGTCCCCGGACTGCCGGCATAGTACTTCACGCCATGCCGATCCCGCGCCCACTCCCAAACATTCCCATGCATATCATACAAACCCCAGCCGTTGGGTTCCTTCTGGCCCACCGGATGCGTGAGCCCTCCTGAATTGTCCTTGTACCAGGCATAACGCCCCAAAGCCCCGGCGTCATCCCCAAACGAATATCTGCCCGTCGTCCCCGCCCGGGCCGCGTATTCCCACTCCGCCTCCGTCGGCAGCCGGTATTTTTTCCCGCCTTCCTTCTGGTTCAATTTCTTGATGAACGCCTGAGCGTCATCCCAGGAAACCATCTCCACCGGGTTGCTCCAACCCTTGAATTTACTGGGGTTATTGCCCATCACCGCTTCCCACTGGCTCTGGGTCACCGCGTATTTGCCCAGGTAAAAAGGCCGGCTGATGATTACCTTGTGCCGCGGTTTTTCGTCGTCGTCAACTTCTTCATCACTATCCGGCGAACCCATCAGGAATTCTCCGGCCGGGATCAGCACGAATTCCATGCCTATGCTGTTGGTCGTTTCCTCAGCCAGGCCCGTGGCCGCGCCGCCAGGCATAAGCAGGGCCGCCAGCCTGGACAGCCGCAAAAACAGCTTTGACCACATAGTTCTCAACCCCTTTCACGACTCAAAGCCGCTTCAACAGGCCGCCGCGACAAACCAATAAAAGGCCGGACGCGTCTTTAAAAACGGCTTTGAAATTTCAAGACAAATCCCAGGCGGTAACGGTCAAAATCCGTTCGGGAGGGCAAGCCGATATTACGCCGCTTGGCAGGCCGATTTCTTCCGGCGCGCCCATATCAATTCTTATGAACCAGCCCAGCATGGCCGTTCTCCCGCTTTCGTCTCGCCGGCCCCTCTTCCTTCGATTTTTTTACTGCCCTGGGGAGGAAGCCAGGCGGAAACCAAGGTAGTTGCTCCGGAAGTCCGGCGTGTAGCGGCCCCGGCTCGCCGACCGGCAGTACCTGGCGTTGCCGTACCAACTCCCGCCACGAAAAACCCGGGACGAGTAGTCGCCTGAAGACGGCCCCCGCGGATCAGTCCCCGGACTGCCGCTATAATACTTCTCACCATACCAGTCCTGCACCCACTCCCAAACATTCCCGTGCATATCATACAAACCCCAACCGTTGGGCTCTTTCCGACCCACCGGATGCGTCGAACCTGAATTCCCTCCGCCGTACCAGGCATAGCGTCCCAAAGCTTCGGCGTCGTCCCCAAACGAATAAGCGCTCGTCGTCCCCGCCCGGGCCGCGTATTCCCACTCCGCTTCCGTCG
>JAISRV010000202.1 GCA_031273445.1 Candidatus Adiutrix sp.
GCGCGCCCTACGGCGACAGCAGCATTTATCCGCCCGACTCGCCCTATGATCCCATCACGGCCTTAAATGAGGGCCGGCGCGAAGCCGACATCTATTTCCTGGAAGACGGCCGGCGCTACCTCAAAGGCAGCGCCAGCTATTTTTTAAGCAAAGACGGCGAGAAAATAGGCTATATCATCGAGACCGCCGACGTCACGGAAATGGTGACCCGCCAGAACGAACTGGAAGAGGCCATGAACAACGCCAACCGGGCCAACGAACACAAAGGCGAGTTTCTGGCGCGCATGAGTCATGAGATACGCACGCCGATGAACGCCATCATCGGGCTGACGAACATAGTGCAGAGGAATCTGGATACGGCCGGCGGCGGCGGCCCCGATCTGGCGGAGATCAAAGATCATGTGCGGCAGATCGAAGTTTCGTCGCAGCACCTTTTGGGCCTGTTGAACGATATTCTGGACCTTTCGAAAATAGAGGCGGGCCGCATTGCGCTGTCGGAAGAGACCGTGGAACTGCCGGCCCTGCTGCGGACGGTGGTCGGCATCATCAAACCGCGCTGTGATGAAAAACATGTGGTTTTTGAGACTTCTTTTCCGGACTTCGTCCCTTCGACCTTCATCACCGACTCGCTACGCTTAAGGCAAGTGCTGATCAATCTGCTCGGCAACGCCGTCAAGTTCACCCCGGAACTGGGGCGTATCGAATTCCGCATTGAAAGAAAAGAGAGGCGGGACGGCCGCTCGCTGGTGGAATTCGTCGTGAGCGATACGGGCATAGGCATCTCCGAAAAGGCTTTGTCCTCCATTTTTCAGCCTTTTGAGCAGGGCGGCGGCAGGATAACCAGGCAATACGGCGGCACGGGCCTGGGCCTGACCATCAGCCGGCACATCGTCAAAATTTTCGGCGGGGACATTGACGTGAAAAGCAAGGTGGGCGAAGGCAGCGAGTTCAGTTTCGCCCTGTGGCTGCGCGAGACCGAGTCGGACCTGGCCGCCAAGAAAGTGATCGCGGACCCCGCCGGCCTGTTTGTCGGCAAAAGAGCCCTCCTGGTCGACGATGTGGACCTTAACCGCAAAGTGGCCAAGGCCATGCTGAAAATTACGGGCATGGCCATCGACGAGGCGGAAGACGGCCTGGCGGCCGTCAAAAAATTCGAAGACTCTCCGGTCGGCGGCTATGACGTCATCCTCATGGACGTGTTGATGCCCAATATGGACGGCTACGAGGCCACCGCGGCCGTCCGCGCCCTGGGCCGCCCGGACGCGCGGTCCGTGCCGATCATCGCCCTGACCGCCAACGCCTTCACGGACGACATCGACAAAGCCCTCAAGGTCGGCATGAACGCGCATATCGCCAAACCGGTCAAGATGGATCAACTGGTGGAAGTGCTGTTCCGGTTTCTGCAATGATAGTCGTCAACAATAAAAACCATGGAGAGTCCTTGATGTCCGCCGCGCGATATTTGCTTCTGACCGCCGTCCTGATCATGGCCGCCCCGGCGCGGCTCGCGGCCGGGGCGTCGGCGGAGCTTGAAGTGGTCAGCTGGGCCCCCGGCAGCGGCCCCCAGGCCCTGTGGTACGACTCGCTGGAGGGCTTGCGGACGGCAGCCGCGATGTTCAACGCCCACGGCGGCCTGAGCGGGCGGCGGTTGAGTCTGGTGACCTTCGACGGCGGCGAACGCGACCCTGACTTTATGCGCCGCTTGGCCGCCCTGACGGAGCGCCCCGGCGTCGTCGCCATAGCGGGCGGCCCGGCCGAGATGAAAGCCGGAGAAATAGCCGAATATTTCCGCCGGGCCGGTCGCCCTTGGCTGGGCCCCTGGTCGCAGAACGACGGGCTCTACCAGGGCCGGAAATCAGATCCGTTCGCCCTGTTGCCGACCTGGCGGGAGGAAATGCCGGCCTTGCTGGGATATCTGCGCCTCTATTTCGATCGGAACCCGCACAAGGTCGGGCCGGTCTGCCTGATCTATTACGATACGCCGCCCGACCGGCAAATGGCCGAAGAAGCGAAAGAGGCGGCCGGGCGCCTGGGGCTGGATCTGAAAAAAGCCGTTCTGAAGACCGACTTTAATGACTGGGACTATCTGGCCAAACGCGTCGCAGGGGCCGCCGCCTATGTCGTCCGGCTGCCCCAGGGGCCGGCGGCCGCCTTCGTGCGGGAAGCCAAAAAGGCCATGCCGGATCAGGTCTATATGACCAGCGCCCTCAACGCCACCAACCGTAATCTGGCGCTCATCTCCGGCGGGGCCTGGAACGGGGTTATTTTCCCGTCCGTGCTGACCCCCAGCCGGGACATTCCCGCGGCCTATCAGGAGCTGATAAAAAAATACGGCGTAACCGGCCTTACCGACAGCTATCATACTCTTTTAGGTCTGGCCCAGGGGCAGGTGCTGGCCCGGGGCCTGAGTCTGGGCGCCGTCTCAGGCCCCGACCTGCCGCGCGGCCTTTACGGCATGAAGGGTTTTTCGACCATTCTGAGCGCCCCGATAGATTACGAGCCGGGGCGCCATAGAAGTTCAAAAAGTTTTTATCTGGCCCGCGCCTACGGCGACGGCCACTGGGAAGCGGTTCCCGCCCCCTAGTGGACTGTGCGGTTAATTTCGTCCCTCAAAGCAGGGCCGGCATTAACCTTTCGGGAATTTTTTTGAAAATGCTATTTTCAAGAAAATTCGACTTTGCGCTGTCGCGCCTGGCTAGCGTCTTTGTCCTTATGATGACAGGAAGTGCCTTATGAATTCGAACCATCCCGCCAATTCCGCCAGCCGGCCGGCCGAACGTCCCGCCGGCCCCAGCCTGACCTGCCCGGCCTGCGGCGCGGCGGCGGCGCTGCCGGCCGACAGCTGCCCCCAATGCCGCTTCAATTTTCGCACCGGGCAGAGACCGCCGGAAGACGACTCCGCCGGTACGGAGCGGGCGCGCCGCCGGGTCTACCTCGTCTGCGGCCTTATTTTCGTGCTCATAGCCTCCGTCGCCCTGTCCCTGTTCTTTTTATCGCCCGGGGAACGGGACGCGTCCCCTGCGCCGCGGACTGTTTCCACACCTCTGTCTGAGCTGGACGACGCCATGGACGCCTTTCAAAACATAGCCGAACAACCCCTGGGCCAGCGGCCGGGCCTGATTATCGACCAGGCCCAGGGCGTCGCCGACAAGGCCAGCGAAAACAGCCGCATGACCGATGAACTTTTAGCGGAGTAAGGCGGGGCCCGGGGCCGCAGCCGACTGACGAATGAATCTCCGAAGCGCCGTCATATTGATGCTGCCGGCCCTGGTTCTGCTGGCCTCGGCTTCAGGCTGCGGCCCGGCCCGATCGGCCGCCGGGGCCTTGACGCCGCCCGCGGCCGAAATGAACGGCGGCGAGGCCGAGGCCGCCGTCGTCTTCGCCGGCGACATCGCCCGCCCCGAAATTCCAGCCTTTCTGGCGCGGGCGGCGGCCGGGGAGGAAAACCGCGACCGCCGCCGCTACGCCTATGCCGTGGATTGCGCTTCCCCTGAAGACCCCGAGTTGGCCGAGCTCTTTCTGAAAGTCAGCCGTCTGGCGGTCATGAGCGAGGGCCGGGCCGGGCGGGCCGTCATTGAGCAGCGCCTGAAGGTCTCCTTGGGCGAAGGCCGCGACATTCTCGACAGCCGGGGCTATTACGAAGGCCGGGTCGAAGGCCGGCTGGAATTCCCGACCGACGGGACGGCCAAAGCGGTGGTGCGTTTTAGCCCGGGGCCGCGCTATCGGCTGGGGCGGAGCGTCGTCAGCGCGGCCGGGCCGCTGGCGACGGCTCCTGACGCCCCCCCTCCACCCGCCTCTCTTCAGGAAGTCGGTCTGGCGCCGGGCGCGCCGGCCCTGGCCGACGATATTCTGGAGGCGACGGCCAGGCTGGAAACAGCCTTTCGCAACAGCGGCTATCCCCTGGCCGCCGTCAGCGGCGCCCGCTACGCCCTGGACCATGAAAAAAAGCTCTTGAACGCCTCCATAGTCGTTACGCCGGGCCCTTTCGCCCGCATGGGCGACATAGACTATGAAGGCCCTCTCGCCGTCGGCCGCGCCTACCTTGAGGCCCTGCGCCCCTGGACGCCGGGCCGGCCCTGGCGGCAGGACCTGGCCGACGACTATGCCCTGGCCCTGCGCCAAAGCGGCCTCTTTCAGGAAGTCTCCGTTCAGCCGGCCGCCGGCGACGCCCTCGACGGCACGCGCCCGGTGACCCTGAAACTGTCCGCCGCCCCGGAACGCACCGTCGGCGGCCTGGCCGCCTATGACACTGATTTCGGCCCCGGCCTGACCGCCTATTGGGAGCACCGCAACCTCACCGGACACGGCGACCGCCTGCGTCTGGACCTGCCCCTGTGGGCCGACCTCCAGGAAGTCGCCGCCGCTTATCGCTATCCCTTCTTCATCAATCCGAAACAGGATTTCATCGCCGCCGCCGGCCTGATTCATGAAGAGGCCGAGGCCTATAAAATGTGGTCCGGCCAGGCCACGGCCGGCCTTGAGCGCCGTCTCGCGCGGCGCTGGAAGGCGGCCGCGCAGGTTTCGGCCGAGGGCGGCGCGCTCACCGAGGAAGGCCAGGCCCGCCGGGGCTTCATGATGCTGGGCCTACCGCTTTCCATTGATTACGACAACGCCGACAGCCTTCTGGACCCCACCCGCGGCGAAAGGTTCAAGCTGCTCTTCGCGCCCTACGCCGGCCGCTATCATGACGATTTCGACCTGGCCAAAGTGCGCCTGGAGGCCCAGGGCTTCAGGCCTCTGACCCGGGACGGCGGCTTGACGCTGGCTCTGCGCCTCGTCTGGGGGGCCCTGTGGGGGGCCGCGTCCGGCGATATCCCCGCTTCGGCGCGGTTCTACAGCGGCGGCGGCGGTTCCGTGCGCGGCTACGACTACCAGTCGGTCGGCCCGCGCAATGCCGCCGGAAAACCGCTGGGCGGCTCCGCCCAGGTTGAAATGAACGCCGAAGTCAGGGCCCGGCTCTCCGAAGACATCGGCCTGGCCGCCTTCATCGACGGCGGCATGGTTTACGATCACGCCGGTTCCGACGCCTATGTTTTCGAAAACCTGCAATGGGGCGCGGGGCTCGGCGGGCGCTATTACACGCCCATCGGCCCGGTGCGCCTCGACGTGGCCGCCCCGCTCAACAAACGCCCCGGCGACTCGCCCGTCCAGCTCTACCTCAGCATCGGCCAAAGTTTTTAATGCCGCGACGCCAACTAAAAAAGATGTTAAAGGCGCTCGGCGCGGCCCTGGCCGTAGCCCTGGCCGCCGCCGCCGCCCTGATCGTTTGGCTGGGGACGCCGGCCGGGCTGGAATTTCTGGGCCGGAGGCTTACGGACTTGTTGGCCGGCCAGGGCCTGACGCTCAGTTGGTCGGAACTGTCCGGCCCGCTGCCGGGGCGCCTTTACGCGCGCGACCTGGTTCTGGCCGACGCCCGGGGCCGCCTGGCCGTGGTCAGGGCGGCGGAAATAGAGTGGCGGCCGGCCGCCCTGCTGCGCGGCGTAGTGCATGTGCCTAAAATACGCCTCGACGGGCCGGAACTGTTTCGCCGGCCTGAGAGCGACGCGGCCGCTGAAGCGACCGGCGGCCCTTTTTCGCTGCCGGTCGGGATTCGCCTGGACGAGCTGGAAATAAACGCGGGCAAAATTTACGCGGAATTTCTGAATCCGGACCGGGAAACCGGGCTTGATTTTTTCGCCAGAGGCTCGGCCCGCCTGGAGGGGCGGGAAGCCGCCCTGACCCTGACCGCCGGGGCTCGGGTCGTCGGTCTCCCTGACCGGCCGGCCGGCTCTCCGCCGGCTGACGACCCGGGCGGGACCGTCAATCTTAAGGCCGACCTGAGTCTGCCGGGAGCTGTCGGGCCTTTGCGGGGCCGTCTGACCCTGCGGGGTCAAGCCCTGCGTTGGCCTTCAAATTTATTGAACGATCTGCTGGGGCCGGAGCTTTGGCTTACGGCCTCATTCTCCGGCCAGGGCCGCGCCTACGCCGCGGAAATAGAGCAGGGCGAAGCGGGCCTGTTGCGCCTGAGCGGCCGCGCCGATTATCAGCGGGAAGACGACTGGGCCGAATCGCCTCTAAGAGTCGACCTGTCCGCCTCATTGACCGATTTATCCGTCCTGATCCCCGGCCTCGCGGGTTCTCTGACCGCCAGGTTCGCCGGAGCGGGCGTCGCGGCGGAAAATATGACGGCCGACCTGGCTTTGGAGAGCCCCGCCCTGGCCAGGGGCGCCTCCCGCCTGGAGCATGTTTCCGCCCGGCTGACCGCCTCCGGCCGAATTTCAAGGCCAGGCGCCCTGGCCGGCGGCGAGGCGCCGGGCGCCCTTCTGGTCGATCTGAGCGGCCTGGCGACGGCCGCGGTCGGGAGTAGTCCCGGCGGGCCGGGCCGCCTTTCCGCCGAGTGGAGCTTTACGGCCGACGGCGACGGCTACCAGGCCGAGGCGAAAAATCTGACCGGCGCCGTCGCGGGCGCGACTTTCGCCGGGCGCGGCGCCCTGGCCGCCGGCCTGAACCCCGTCCCGCCCAACGGGGCGATTTCAGCGGAAATAAAAGACTGGACCTATCTGGCCGCCTTAAGCGGCCTGGAGCTTTCCGGCGCCCCGGCGCGGCTGGAGGCCGGGTTTGGAAACGACGGCGCCGGCTCGGCCCGGGCCGCGCTCCAGCTGCCGCTTCTTCAACTGCAAAGCGACGGCCTGGACAGACTGACCTTAAACGAAGTCGAAATCAGTCTGAAAGCCGACGACATTTTTGAAAAAAGCGGCCTAGAACTCACGGCTTCTCTAGGCGCCGGGCGGGCCGGCCCGGCCAGGTGGGCCAGCGGCGGCCTTCGGGCCGCGGAGTCCTCCTTCAGCCTGACCCTGGATCGCCTGGGCCTGGCCGACCGGGGCGGCGCGGCCTCCGACGGCCTGCGCGCCGCGGGAACCTATGACCTGGCGGCGTCGGCCGTCTCGCTGAAAAGCCTGGAACTGTCGTTGGCCCAGAGCGGCCTCAAACTGACCGAGCCTTTCCAGATCAACCCGACCCAAAATCTCATCGGCCCGCTGAAGGTCGCGCTGAAGCCGAGCGGCCTCGTTTCCGCCCGAGCCGACCTGGCCCCCGGGGCCAGGCGCCTCGAAGCCGAGATCGCCGCCCTGCCCTACAGCATTTTTCAGCCCTTCAGCGACTTCGCTCTCCCCGAGGGCCAGGTGGAATCATTCAAAGCCGTTTTGACCGAAACCGAGGCCGGCCCGACCGGCTATTTTTCCCTGGCCGCGCGGGTCGCGCCGGACCTTCCGGCCAGTTTGGCCGCCGGAAGTCGGCGCCGTTTTTCAGCCGCCCTAACGCTTGACGGCGTGGTTGAGGCCGGCGCGCGGCCCTTATTGCGCGGCGCCGGCCGAATCCAGACCGACGGCGGCGGCGGCGAGCTCTCCTTCCGACTGCCGCTGGCCGCCGGGGGCGCGGGCCTGAGGCCGCGGCCGGCGCCGCTGGGCTCCATTGAGGCCAAAGCCGACTGGTCAGGCCCCGTCGCCCAGCTCTGGCGTCTGGCCGGCCAACCCGACCGCTTTTTAAGCGGGCGGGCGGCGGCGCAAATAGAGGCCTCCGGCCCGCTGGCCGCCCCGCGACTGAGCGGCGCCCTCTTTCTGGCCGGCGGCCGCTATGTGGACAATGTTCTCGGCCTTCTGATCCGCGATATCGCCCTTGAGGCCCACGTCAGGCCCGGCCGGCCTTTCGTCGCCGCGCTTGAAGCCCGGGGCGGACGCGGCGGCGGCCTCCTGGCGGAGGTCGCCCTGAGCGAAGATCTGTCTAGCCTGGAGGCCAAAGGCGAACTCAGCGGCTTCAACCCCTTCACCCGCGACGACCTGTCCTTGAACCTCTCCGGCCGCCTCGCCGCCGCGGGCTCTCCGGCCGCGCCGGAAATTAAGGCCGACCTCACCGTGAACCGCGGCGAACTGAATCTCGTCACGGTTCTGGGCGGCGCTTCGGTGCGGAAGCTCGACCTCGGCGGCGAGGATATGGAGAAGGCCGGGGCCGGGCCGTCGCTGAACGTCGCCGTAAGCGCGCCCAATCAGTTCTTCATTCGCGGTTTCGGCCTGGACAGCGAATGGCAAGGCCGGCTGCATATCGGCGGCGCGGCCGCCCGGCCGTCGCTGGCCGGGGAGGTTTCGCCCGTGCGCGGCTATCTGGAAATATTTTCCAAGGAATTTGAACTGTCAGGCGGAGAAATATCCTTCGCCGGCGGCGCCGAAATCGACCCCGACCTGAACCTGGAACTGACCAACGCCGGTCCGGAAATCACCGCCGTCATCCGCGCCGACGGCCGCGCTTCGCGGCCGACCCTGACGCTCTCCAGCCGCCCGCCGCTGCCGCGGGAAGAAGTGCTGTCCCAGGTGCTCTTCGGCAAAAGCGCCTCGCGGATCAGCCGTTTCGAAGCCCTGCAACTGGCCGACGGCTTAAGGGAATTGGCCATGATGGGCAGCGGCGGCTGGAACCCGCTCTCTTCGCTGCGCCAAAGTCTGGGGCTGGATGTGCTGCGCCTCGGCGGCGGCGAAGGCCGCGAGCGCCGCCTCTTGAACCCGGCGGGCGGCCCGTCCGGCGAACTGAGGCCCGACGGCGCCAAGGCTGAAGAAACCGAAAGCGGGCTTTCCGTCGAGGCCGGCCGTTACCTCGGCGACGACATCTACGTCGGGCTGGAGCATAGCCCCTCCGGCGGCACGGCCCTGCGCATGGAAGTGGAGCTCGGCCCCAACCTCTCCCTTCAGGGCCGCAGCTCCGCCGAAACCAGCCGGGTCGGTCTGGGCTGGAAGCGCGACTATTGACCCTTAAAAATTGGAGCCATCATGACGGATCAAAAAAAATTGTTCATAGCCGATCTGATCACGGGCCTGAATATAGACGCTGATTTTCTGGTGCTGGCCGTATCTTCCGGCCGCACCAGCCGGGGCGGGCTTTACCTGAACGTGGAACTGGGCGACCGGACGGGACGCGTACAGGCCAAAGTCTGGGACGAGGCCGAGAGCATGGCCGCGCACCTGCCGGAAGGTTCGGCCGCCCGCGTGCGCGGCTATGTCGACAGTTATCGCGGCGCCTTGCAGCTGGTCATCCGCGAAGCCCTCCCTCTGGACCCGGCGGAAACCAACTGGGCCGACTTTCTGCGCGTCTCGCCGCGGCCGCCTGAACGGATGAAAGCGGAATTGTGGGAACTGGTCGAAGGGCTGGCCGACGCCGATTACCGCCGCCTGGTGGCCGCCGTTCTGCGCGACGAAGAAGTGGCGGATAAATTCTTCTTCATGCCGGCGGCTAAAAGCCTCCACCACGCCTACCTTTACGGTCTGCTGGAGCACAGCCTCTCGGTCGGGCGGCTGGCCCGTCTGACCGCCGGCCATTACGGTCCCGGCCTTTCAGGCGACCTTCTGGTCGCCGGGGCTTTGCTCCATGACCTGGGCAAAATCTGGGAATTCAGCCCCCCGCCCAGGGTCGACTACACCACCCGGGGCCGGCTGACCGGCCACTTGGTGCTGGGGGCGGAGTTCGTGCTGAAAACGGCCGCGGCCTGGCCTGATTTTCCGGCGGAAAAAGCCGAATTGCTGCGCCACCTGATTTTAAGCCACCATGGCGAACACGAATTCGGCGCGCCGGTCAAACCGCAGCTTCTGGAAGCGGTGGTGCTGCACCTCCTCGACAATATGGACGCCAAAGTGGAAGCCGTGAATTCGTTTTTGTCGGAAGCCGCCGGCGAAAACGGCTGGAGCGGCTATCATCGCCTTTTCGGCGGGTATTTTATGCGCACCCCTCCGATGAGCCCGCGCCTTACGGCCGCGGCCGACGGGGAACCGCCGGAAAAGCCGCTGCACTTCCAGCGCGACGCGGAAGAGGAGGGGCAGGAAGCCGAGGCGGCTGAATCGGAAAAAGACGGGAGGCTCTTCTGAAATGGGCTGGGGACTGCTCGGGCTGGAGGGCGTGACCGGGAAACTGGCCGCGATGATCGCCGGCGGGCGGCTGCCGCACGCCCTAATTTTCACCGGGCCTCGCGGCGCGGGGAAACGCTCCCTGGGCCTGGCGCTGGCCCGGGCCCTCAATTGCGAAAACCCCGACGCGGCCGACCGCCCCTGTGGGCAGTGCCCGCCCTGCCTTAAAATCGACAGGGGCGTTCATCCCGACGTCAGAACTCTGGCCCCCTCCGGCCGTTCCCGCCAGATCAAGATGGAAGACGTTCAGGCCCTGCGCGCCGAAACGGCCTTCCGGCCATATGAAGGGCGCGCCAAGGTCTTCATCGTCAGCGAAGCCGACCGCCTGAACAGCGATTCCGGCAACGCCCTTTTGAAAACGCTGGAGGAGCCGCCGCCGGATTCCATTTTGATCCTGACCAGCGCCTCCGAATCGGAAGTTATGGCCACCATCGTCTCGCGTTGCCTGCGCCTGCGCCTGCCGCCCTTGGCTTACGACCTGATGCTGTCGGCCATAGAGGAAAAAAGGGACTTGACCGGGCCGGTCGCCGGGCTACTGGCCGTGCTGGCCGCCGGCGCGCTCGGCCCGGCTCTGAACCTGGATCCTGACGAGACCTGGCGCGACTGGAGCGAAATGGACGCGGCCATGGGCGCCGCCCCGGCTCCGGCCCGCCTGGAAGCCGCTTGGCGCTGGGTCGAGGCTAGATGCGGAGACGAAGAAAAATTTCCGGCCCTTTTGAACGTCATGCGGCTGTGGTGGCGGCAGACGGCGCTTTTATCCGTGCCGGAGCTTCCGCTCCGGGAAGGCCCGCCCCCTTCGGAAGCCCAGCGGCTCTGGGCCGCCCGCCTGACGCCGAAAGCCCTCGAAGAGATAGGCCGGGCCCTGGGCAAACTTGAAGACAGTCTGGCCCGTTTCGTCAAGCCCGAACTGGCTTTTGAAAACTACTGGCTGACTGTCTTAAGAGTTTAGGCGTAAGTTTCTCCGGCCCGACGGCGCCCTGGATGTCGGAGGTCAGGCCGCGCAAAAAAGAAACGGCCCGTTTCTGGGCGACGGCGCGCATGGGGCTGATGTCCCCGATATGCCGGTGAACCACCCCGACGACATCGGCGTCCAGGCTGTTTTCCGCCGCCATTTCATCCAGTATCTTCAGGGCCTGCCCGTCGTTTAAGCCGGCGCGGTAGGGCCGGTCTTCGGTGAGGGCGGTCAGAACGTCGGCCACGGCTATGACCCTGGCTTCCATAGGAATAGCCTCGCCTTTGAAGCCGCGGCAATAACCCTGGCCGCTCAAACGTTCATGGTGAAGGCCGCCCCAGAAGCCGAGCCGCTCAAAGCCGGGTATGGCCGTCAGCGCCTCCAGGCTGATGCGGGCGTGCTGTTTGACGGCCGCGAACTCCAGCTCGTCCAAAGCGCCGGCCTTTTCAATGAGTTCCCTGGGCACGCCCATTTTGCCGATGTCATGAAGCAAGCCAGCCACGAAAATTGAAGAGCGGTCCTCCGCGGGCAGTTCCATCATCTCGTGCAGAAGCCGCGCGACCAGGGCGACCCCGGAAGAGTGGGAGGCCGTGAAGGGGCTGCGGGCATCAATGACATGGGAAAAAAGTTTGGAAAAAATGACCACCTGGTCTTCAAAAAGAGTCCGGTCGCCCGCGGCGGACGGCAACTCGACCAGAGGGGCCTGTTCGCCAAGCCCGTCGAAGAAGTCTTTATCCTCCAGAAGAGAAAGCATGGCCTGAACGCTTTCAGGCTCGAAGGCGCCGCCGGCGCCGCGGCGCAGCGACAGCGCCAACCGCGCCGGGTCGCGCAACGTGCGGGAATGGACGTCGACGACGTCGGCCAGATGCACCAGATTCCCCAGCCGCCCGGAACGGCGTTCTTCTTCAGGCAGCTTCAGCGCTTCGCTCCAGTCGTCATGGTGGCGCAAAACGATTTCGGCCTCGCGGGCCAGAAAGCGGCAGGTGCGCAGAAGCATCCAGCCGGCCCGGCTGTGGCGGCTCATGTCCGCCTCGAAAACCAGGTCGTCGGTGCGGCTGCGCAGCGTAATAACTCCGATATCGTGCAGCATGGCCGCCGTCGTCGCCAGATTGCGGCTTTCGCCGTCCAGGCCCAGGCGCTCGCCCAGACGGTCGACGAGGCCGGCCACCCGCAGGTGATGGCCGGCCAGGGTGGCGTTGACCATGTCGACGACGCCGGCGAACCCCTTGACCAGATCAAACATATTCATGCGCAACACAATAAAATCTCTCCCCCGAAACATCGCCTCGCCGAATAAACATATCAAGCATGATTTCGTCAAAGCCAGAAATAACAATAATTTTGCCGCTGAGGCGTTGAGATATTAATAGCCGGGTCTATATTTTGACCCGCCGCCCGCGGATGTTCTTTTTAAAGATAACTTCTTCAAGCCGGTTCGTCAAATGTTTCAAATGTTTCAAATGTTTCAAATGTTCTAAGCCGCAACCGGCGAAATAAAAACCTCGGTTTTCATTCCTTTCCCTATCCCCTGGTTTTGTGATAAACTAAGCCTGTGCGACGGCGCTTTAGTTAAGGTCGGCCGCACTGGACATACGGCTCTGCGCGACTTATACTTAATAAATGGCGGTTTGACTGTGCGGGCGGCTCGGCTCAAGGCCCCCTCACGGCTTTCAACGGCTGCGCCGGGGAGAAACGAGACATGTGGGATTATACGGAAAAAGTCAAAGACCATTTTGAAAACCCCAGGAA
>JAISRV010000209.1 GCA_031273445.1 Candidatus Adiutrix sp.
CTATCGCAGCGTTCTTTTGGAAGACAGGCGGGTCAAAGGCCAGGCGGAAATGGTGGTCGGCAAGCCTTATTACTGGGCCTGGCTGGCGGCCGAGAGAATCTCTTAAGGGGACGGGACGACTATTTCTTCAATATCCGGAACCTTAGCGCAAGGAGAATGAAATGCCGGCTCCATTAACAAAACTGTCTATACGTAATTTCAAGTCAATCAAACAAATGGATGAGCTGACTCTGAACACGGGCATCAATGTTTTGATTGGAGCCAACGGCGCGGGGAAAAGTAATCTAATCAGTTTTTTCGCCATGCTTGGGGCTATGGCTAAAGGCGAGCTTCAGCAATATAGCCTTAGTAACGGCGGGCCGGATTCTCTTTTCTTCAACGGCAATTATGATAATGACAAAAATCTGGCGGCCGAATTGACTTTTATGTCAAACGTCTATGCTTTCTCTCTAAAAGGCGGCGTTGGCGATTCTTTGTCGCTGGTTGAGGAAAAAACAGCCGTTGACGGCCGTTGGCAGTCATACTTAAACTGTGGCCGCGAGGCCAGGCTGTCCACCTGGGCAAATAGAGCCGGCGACATGGTTTGTCGGCATATACAGCAAGCTATTTCCAGTTGGCGCATCTATCATTTTCAATATACCGGATCAGCCTCGCCTTTGCGTCGGGCCTCTTCAATTCATGACTGCAATTTTTATTACTCAGACGGCTCCAACCTTAGCTCATTTTTGTGGGGGCTCAAAAAAGATCATCCCGCGGTTTTTGACAAAATTGAAAATGCCGTGAGGCAGATTTTACCTTCTTTCTCCGGTTTTGATTTAGCTGCCGTCAAAGATGAGAGCCAACCGGACAACCGGCGCGTCTGGCTGTATTGGCGGCAAAAAAATTCTGAATACCGATATAAGCCTTGGCAGTTTTCTGACGGCGCCGTCCGGTTTATCGCCTTAGCCGCCGCGCTTTTGCAGCCGGAGCCGCCCACAACCGTCATAATTGACGAGCCGGAGTTGGGTTTGCATCCACATGCCTTAAGTGTTTTTGCCGGGCTGATGCATGAAGCCGCCTTATCCGGAACACAATTGATAATCGCCACGCAGAACCCGGAGCTGTTAAACAGTCTGGAGGCCGATAATATCATCACTGTTAATCAGGTCGGCGGCGAAAGCCTCTTTGAGCGTTTATCGAGTTCCGAGTTGGAAGATTGGCTGGAAGAATACACTCTGGGCGAACTTTTTAGCCGCAATATTATTCAGGCCGGCCTGACCTGTGCATAAGCCAAATATCATTATAATTGTTGAAGGACAAAGTGAATTTAGCGCATTTAGACGCGTTTTGGCGCCGTATTTGCTTAGGCTGGGTTTAATCTGCATCTTTCCAATTATTGGCAAAACAGGGAAGATAAAAGGCGGTCACAAAGATTTTTCGATCTTGTGTTCCATGGTTAGAAATTTTGCCGCCCAGTTCCCTGGCGTTTATATTTCCGCCTTTTTCGATTATTACGGCATAAATCCAAAATGGCCTGGAGTTTTTGAAGGCAAAAATCAGGCTTGTGAGCCGCATGAAAAGGCTGGTTTGATCGAAAGCGCCATACTTCAGTCGGTCATTGAAGGAGACTGCGGTCGTCTATGGTCTGGTCATTTTTTCCCATACATTCAATTGCACGAGTTGGAAGCCCTTTGGTTTGCCGATACAGACATCATGGCCTCGATTTTATCTCCAAAAAGAGCCGATATTGATTTGAAAGTACAGTTTTCTCAAATCAAACAACAGTTTAATGGACGCAGCGAAATGATAAACGACAGTCCGGGCGCGGCGCCGTCAAAACGTATCGAGCAATTTGCTTTATACCAAAAAGGCAAAAGCGCCCAAAGCCAGAGCGCCCCACTTATGGAAAAAATTGGTTTGGACAAAATACGCCAAGAATGTCCGCGGTTTAACCAGTGGCTGACTAAACTGGAAAGCATAAAGCATGAACCTTAATTTCGCCCCGCGATGGTCATTAGCTGGGAGACGGACGGCTATTCTGGCCCGGGGCGGCTATCGCAGCGTTCTTTTGGAAGACAGGCGGGTCAAAGGCCAGGCGGAAATGGTGGTCGGCAAGCCTTATTACTGGGCCTGGCTGGCGGCCGAGAGAATATCTTGACCGCCAAATGAAGACGCCCCTACGGGAACTGTCCATTCTCGTAGGGGCTATTTACTTCAGTCTGATCAATTCGGGGGACTGGCCCCAGGGCCGGGAGCGTCAGCGCGCTTCCGGCCCGTTTATTTAATATGACCCTTCATTCCCGCCGCGGCCGGGCGCCGCGCCCATAAGCGCGCCGCGGAGACGCTCCAGCCGCGCTTGAGAAAAATCTAAAGTCATTTTCCGAAAAACGCGAATAAGGGTTAAAAAAGGCTAAAGTCGCGCCTCAGCTTAACCGATATATAAATATGAGAACGGCCTGACAGCGTTTGTCGGGCGGCGACGGGTCTTGGTTTTGCGGCAAACGGCCTCGGCGCCGGTTTCCGGGAGTCGAAAGTTCGTCGTTATCGTCGCCGGCCCGCCCGGTTGAACATGGAAGAAAGCGGCGGGCGATGTTGCGCCAGTTTCAAGGAGGAACTTGCCATGGCCTTAATCATCAACAACAACCTGATGGCGGCCAACGCTTCCAGGAATTTGGGCGGCAATTACAATAAGCTTGCCGTCAGCATCCAGCGCCTTTCGTCGGGCCTGCGCATCAACAGCGCCGCCGACGACGCGGCGGGTCTGGCCATCCGCGAAATGATGCGGGCCGACATCGCCGTGACCCAGCAGGGCATTCGCAACGCGGCCGACGCCGTCAGCATGATTCAGACGGCCGACGGCGCCCTAGGCGTCATCGACGAGAAGCTGACGCGCATGAAGGAACTGGCCGAACAGGCCGCCACCGGCACCTACACCACGGTGCAGCGCGATATCATCAATTCCGAATACCAGCAGATGGCCAGGGAAATCGACCGCATCGCCAGCGCCACCAACTTCAACGGCCTCAAGCTCCTCGACGGCTCCATCAACCAGCAGCACGGCGGGCAGGGCGTCAAAATCCATTTCGGCCTCGGCAACAAAGCCGCTGAAGATTACTATTTCGTCAACCTCGGCGACGCGCGGGCCACCAGTTCCACGGGCCTCAGGGTCGGCGGCGACGCCAGAAACGACGTCTGGGCCCAGGGCGGGGCGACCGCCCTTTACGGCCAGGCCGCGGGCTGCTGCGCCGGCGGCTTTGAGTCGCTGAACGGGGCCGACGCCTTCACCAGCGGCCAGGTCTTCGCCTACGGCTACAACTGGGACTGGCAGGGCGGCGACGGCGACGCGCTCCTGACCGGCCGGTATACGGCCGGCCTGTACCAGGTCAATGCCGGCGACAGCCTGCAGGATCTGGTCGACAAAGTCAACGCCGGAACCCAGAGCCGGGTGGGCATAAGGTTCGGCTCAGGCGACGTGAGCGCCGGCGATGTGGTGGGCGCCAACATGAGCGCCTTCGCCGTCTGCGTCGGGAACGAAGCTTATGTCTGGGGAAGTTCCGCCGCGGCCGGCCGGGAGTTGGACAGCACTAAAACCGTCACCGTGGCCGGCTCCAACGCCGACGCGAACATGGGGCAGGCTTTCACCAGCGCCGTCAACCATAACGCCGGCTCCCAATTCTGGGCCGTGTGGGACGGGAGCGCCAGCACGGTTTACGTTTTCGCCAAGGACGGCGGCGACAACAACAACCTCACGGCCTGCGAACAGGGCGTAGGCATGACCTGCGCCGCCGTCAGCGTGACCGGGCAGCTCTGGCTTTCCGCGGTCAGCTTCCTGAATGTGGCCTCCAACCAGACTAGTCAGTCCGGGGCCAATTTCAGCCTGGGCGGCGAAAAATGGGCCTCCATGCGGGCGGTGCAGAGTAAGGGCTTAAACGGCGAAGAGGTCTGGAACGTCGTTTTGAGCGGGCGCGACGTCGGCCGGGGCCGCAACCTGTGGATAGCCGACGTCGGCGACAGCGCTTCCGACAATTTCAGCACCGCCGCCGGGGCGGCCATGCGCCTTAACGGCATGTCGGGGGTTACCCACATAGGCGGCATGGGCCAGAACCACTTCATCGAGGTGCAGAACGCGGACAACGCGCCTTGGCGCGGCGCGGAAATACGCACCCAGTCCAGCGCTCAGGAAGCTCTGGACGCCCTGAGCGAGGCCATCCTCCAAAAAGACAAAATCAGGGCCGACCTGGGCGCCGTCCAGAACCGGCTGGAAAACACCATGACCCAGCTTGAGATCCAGGGCGAGAACCTCCTGGCCGCGGAAAGCCGCATCTCGGATGTGGACATGGCCAGAGAAATGACGGAATTCACCAAAAACAACATACTGGTGCAGGCCGGCGTCGGCATGTTGGCTCAGGCCAACTCCATGGCTCAACTGGCCCTCAGCCTGCTGTAGCCGCTTCAACGGGCGGCGCGTCTTCCGCGCCGCCCGTTTTTATTGCTCGCCTCCAACTGATCAGGCGAACCTCAAGCTTTCTGTTCGCCTACAATCAATAGCGCCTTTAAAAAATATTAAAGCGATTCCCCATGACGACCGATACGGAAAAGTAAGAAAAGCGTGTCTTTCTTTATGAGGCTGGTCTGGTCCCGAGACTTATGGCCTTATGGAGAAAAACGCCTTCTCCCGCTTTCGCGCCCGGCGGAACCTGGCCGAATTCGCGGGAAAACAGCCTTAGCCCGGGGTTTAAGGCCTGGTCACGGAAGGCCAGGCCGCAACGCCCGCCAATATTCACGCCGGCTTCAAGGAGGAATGACCATGGCGTTAGTGATCAATAACAATCTGATGGCGGCCAACGCCTCTCGAAATTTAGGCACGAGCTACAACAGGCTGGCCACCAGCACTCAGCGGCTGTCTTCGGGCCTGCGCATCAACAGCGCGGCCGACGACGCGGCGGGCCTGGCCATCCGCGAAATGATGCGGGCCGACATCGCCGTGACCCAGCAGGGCATCCGCAACGCGGCCGACGCCATCAGCCTTATCCAGACGGCCGACGGCGCCCTGGGGGTCATCGACGAAAAACTGATCCGCATGAAAGAGCTGGCCGAACAGGCCGCCACCGGCACCTACACCACGGTGCAGCGCGACATCATCAATTCCGAATATCAGGCCATGGCCCGTGAAATCGACCGTATCGCCAACGCCACCAACTTCAACGGCCTCAAGCTACTCGACGGCTCCATCAACCAGCAGCACGGCGGCCAGGGGCTGAAAGTGCATTTCGGCGTCGGCAACAACGCGGCCGAGGATTATTACTTCGTCAATATCGGCGACGCCCGGGCCACCAGTTCCACGGGCCTCAGGGTCGGCGGCGACGCCAGAAACGACATCTGGGCCCAGGGCGGGGCGGCCGGCCTTTACGGCCAGGCCGCGGGCTGCTGCGCGGGCGGCTTTGACTCGCTGACCGAGACCGGCGTCTTCACCAGCGGGCAGGCCT
>JAISRV010000249.1 GCA_031273445.1 Candidatus Adiutrix sp.
CCAGCGCCCGCTCCGACATGCGCCGCATATAATTAATCTCCCGGCGCAATTCCTCCAGTTCAGACAAAACCGGGTCGGCGGCGGCGCGATTCATTTCGGCACGCTGAACAGGCAGAAAACGCCGGTCCAGTCCAGGCAGCTGGGCCGGCCTCTGACCGGGGCGATTTCCGCGCCGGTGTAAATGCCCATCAGCGGCGCCCGGTCGGCCACGGCCCGCTGAACGGCCAGGGCGTCTTCCAGATCAAGGCCCGCATAGCCCGCGGCGCGCCCGGCGCAGTCGACGTAAAGCGCGAACACGGGCGCGCGGCCCTCGCCCTCAAGTTTCGCGAAGAGGCTTTCCACCCGCGGCGGTATGTAATCCAAGTCCAGGCTGCGGAGCATGATCTGAAATTCCGTTCCCTCAACCATGTCGGGCTCGAACATGACGATGCCGTCGCGGGCCCGGTCCAGGGCCAGGCAGAGGCGGCCGGCGTAGCTCTTCTCCTCGAACTCGCCCCATTTTTCCCCTTTATTGACGCCGAAAATCAAAAAAAAGGGGTAGCTTTCCAGCGGAATCAGCGGCCCCAGCAGCTGGCGAACGAAAGTCAGGGCCGGCCGGCCGTCAATCTCCAGAATGGTCTGCTGATCCGCCCTGGTCACGGTATAGTAGGCCGTGGCCGGGAGACAGCCGTGCATAATCACGCTGTCGAGGCGCACTCCCCCGCTGAAGACCAGGCCCAGGGCCTGATGGGCGGCCACGCCGCCGCCGGTCCACTGTTCGGTCGGGGAGCAGATATAGTCGCCCATCAGCCCGGCCCCGATCAGCTCGGGCAGAAAGCCCAGGCTGTCCTCCAGGCCGGCCAGAAGCGGGGTCCCCATAAGCATGCGCATCCCGCCCCCGCTCGCGTCGATGGCGTCATAGAAAAGCGCCGCCTGCGACGAGGGGCTCAGGCCCAGCGCGGCCAGTTTCGCGCCCAGACGCCGGCCCGTTTCCCGCTCGCCCTCGGCCAGCCCGCCTTCGACGACGATTTCGCAGCCGGCCCCCTCCAGCCAGACGGCGGCCAGGATGATCTGGTCGCCCGCATAGCCGTAACGGACTTTGTAAATGGCGCCGATGGAGGCGCCGCCGACGATGGGCGTCGCCGGGCCGACCACGGAAACGACCGCCTCCCGCAGGAGCCGGGCCTCGTGTCTGGCGGTGGCGAACAGGAGCGCCAAATCGCAAGGCTTCTCCTGGCCGGCCTGTTTGAGGGCCTCCATAGCCGCCTGTATGCCGCCCCTGGTAGTATCGGGATTTTCGCTGTAACCTACGCCGACGCGCATACTCCCTCACGCTTTACCGATCCTGAATGCCTATGAGGCCATATTATAATCAAGGCGAAGAAAAAAGCAAAACCGCCGCGGCCAGGGCGGCCCGGCCAAGGCTTGGTCAAATCAGAAAAAGGGAGGCCTGGATGCCGTAGTCCGAGGGGGGAAAGCAGCGCGTGATGTTGCGTTTGAAGGCCCCGGTCTGTTCATCGCATTCAGCCAGGTCGATCAGCTCGCCTTTAAGAAGCCCGCCCTCGCCGTCCCGCAGCAAAAGGCGCACCAGCGGGCGTTTGTAATCGGCGTTTTCCGGGGTTTCCATCACCAGCCCCAGCTCCCTGGTGTCGAGCAGAACCAGCGTCCCCACCGGATAAATGCCGATCATCTCTATGAAGACTTTCAAAATAACGGGATCAAGCGTGACGCCGGCGCGCGCGACCATCATTTTCAGAGCCATGTCCGGGCGAATCGGCGCCGGCCGGTAAGACCGCGAGGAGGTCATGGCGTCGTAATGATCGGCCACGGCCAGGATGCGGCTGAAAAGATTCAGGGGCTTTCGGCGTTCCGTCCGGGGGTAGCCGCTCAGATTCACGCCCAGGTGATGCTCGAAAGGCGGCACGATGAGTTTGCATTTGAGCGTGTATTCGGCGTGCAGCCGCAGTATCTGCCTTACGCTGTTCAGGGAATGCTCTTTGACCACCTCGTATTCCGCGTCCTCCAGATGGCCGGGCTTCTGAATCAGGCTGATGGGCACGTCCACCTTGCCGAGATCGTGAAACAGGCCGCAAAGGCCCAGCTGGCCGATGGCCTCGCGCGACAGGCCGATGCGTTTGCCGAGGCACATGGACAACATGGCCACGTTGACGGAATGGGTGTAGGTGTAGTCGTCATAATTGCGTATGGTGCTCATGCCCAGAAGAATGCTTTCGTCTTCCGTGAGCATTTCAATCAGGCTCTGGATGACCCGCTTCGATTTTTGAATGCCCACCCGCTGGCGGCTGGTCAATTTGCCGGTCATGCTGATGATCGAAGTCAGCGCGTTGGAATAAGTTTTGCGGGCCATTGAGGACATGGCGTAGGAATAGGTGTTCTGGGCCAGACTCTGGAGACCCTCGCCCATCTCCGGGGCCTTGAAATCCTTATCCGTCATGACCTGAACCCACTTGAAGCCGTAGACCTCAAGCTGGTTGGAGAACCAGTCGACGGGGTCTTTATGCTGATCGGCCTGCCCGAGCAGATTGACGAAGGTGATGATGTCTTCGTCGGAGAGGCTGCCGTCGGCATGGAAACGCAGGCCCTGAATCTCGCGGTCCTGCAGGAAATCGACCATTTTAGCCATGATCGTGGACAGAGCCGGGTTGAAGTTGAGACGCTCCTCATTGAAAAAGAAGCGCCCGTGGTAGATCCGCAGATTGGCGCTGCCCGTTTCGGCGCAGATGTCCCGGACGGAATCCCTGAAATCCGTGAGGCTGTCGATCAGCAGTTGATTGTTGGACAAATGTATTTTGAT
>JAISRV010000293.1 GCA_031273445.1 Candidatus Adiutrix sp.
CCGTAACGCGCGGAAAAGACTCCGGGCGCGCCGCCCAGCGCGGCCACGCTTAAACCGGAGTCGTCGGCCAGGGCGGGCAGAGAGGCGGCGGCGGCGTAGCTTCTGGCCTTGCTCAGGGCGTTTTCGACAAAGGCCCGGGCGTTTTCCTCCGGCGCGGGCAGGGAGAGACGGCTTCCAGCCTCCCAGTCGGCTAAAGAAACGGCGCCGGCCGCGGAATTCGCCGGGATGATCAGCGCGGCCAGTTCTTCGGCTTTATGCCTGTTTTTGGTGGCGATGAGAATAAATAGTTCCGCCATGTCTCCGTCTTTTCATCTTCTCAGAAGCCGCCGCCAGGGCGGGCGCGTTCATAATTGCTGAGATATTCATAAAGACGCCTGTCCATCTCTTCCTGCGACATGGTCGAAACAGTGATCTCTCCGCCGCCTTCAAAATCATCCTCGGCGGCCATGGCCATATCCGCCCGGCCCTGCCCCACTTCCCCGACTTTGAAGACGAAAGAACGCCCGCTAATATTCGTCACATCGTCTTCCCCGTCCGCCAAAAGTTTCTGCCGAACCACGCCCTGCGGCACGGCGAAAGAGCCGGTTTCCTTGTCGGCCAGATAATTCTGCATGAATTCAATAAAAATAGGCGCTGCGCTGCGTCCGCCCTGTTCGCCGCGGCCCAGGCTGATGCGTAAATCGCGGCCTACCCAGACTCCGCAGGCATATTCGGGGGTGAAACCTATGAACAGCGCGTCAGCTTGATCATTGGTGGTGCCGGTTTTTCCTCCCACCGGCACTTTAAGCGCGCTTCCGACCCTGGCGGCGGTGCCGCGATTGGCCACGCCCACCAACATGTCGACCATAATATAGGCCGTCTGCGGTGAAATGGCTTTCGTCAGATAGGGCTCAAATTTTTTGACCGTGCGGCCGTTGCGGTCGTCAATGCGGTCAATAAATAAAGGCCAGCTCCATGACCCCAGATTAGGAAAGGCGGTATAGGCCTGGGTCATCTCCAGGAGGGTGACCTCGGATGCCCCTAAGGCCAGCGACAAAGTGGGAGTCAGCGGCGAGCGGATGCCTAGGTTATGAGCATACTCGGCCACCACCTGCGGCGAAACGACATCGCAGACCTTGACGGCCGCCACATTGACCGAAAGGCGCAGGGCGTCATAAAGGGTCATGGGGCCTGAATTGCCGCCGCTGTAATTTTTAGGCCGCCAGATTGTGCCGTCGGCTTGCGGATAACTGATAGGCACGTCATAAATGATTGAGGCCTCGGTATAGCCGTTATCAAGGGCGGCGGCATAGACGAAAGGTTTAAAAGCGCTGCCGGGCTGTCGGCGGGCCTGGACGGCCCGGTTGAACTGGGTCTGGCCGAAATCGCGACCACCCACTATGGCCCGGACTATCCCGGTTTTATTTTCCATAAGCACCAGTCCGCCCTGAAGGTCGGGAGGCGGGGCGGCGACGAAACGCCACAGACCGCTGGCCGGGTCGCGGCCCGCGGCCCGCACCATGACCAGGTCGTCAACCGCAAAATACTGGCCCAAATTTTTATTGTCCAAAATCCACTTGACCGCGTCAAGAGGCAAAAAACCGACCTCGGCGCCCACCGTGATTTTCAAGCCCGGAGTTTCCGACTCCATATCGACGTCAACCACCAGGCCGGCGATTTCCTGGCCTAACAAAAGCGGGCGGTTGACCATTTTTTCCCGCTGGCCGCGCTGATGCTCAAGCGCCTGCGTCCGATTGAGACGGGCCACGCGGGGCGACATTTTCTGCCGCCTGGCCAGGGCGTCCAGGCCGTTGCGCAGGGCGGCTTCGGCCATGGCCTGAGCCTTAAGGTCAATAGTCGCATAAATTTTATAGCCGTTGGTCAAAATTTCATCTTCGCCCAACAGATCAATGAGCTGTCTGCGCACCACTTCGGTGAACTGAGGGGCGGTTTCGCGGTAAAAGTTGGGCCTGAACTGAATGAAGCGCAGCGGAGAATTCAGGGCGGCGTCATATTCCGCCTGATCAATGTAGCCGACGTCCTTCATGCGGCCCAGCACATAATTCTGACGACTGCGGCTTTGTTCCGTGCCCAGATGAGCGTCCAGGCGTCCCGGAGCCTTGACCAGACCGGCCAGCATGGCCGCCTCGGCCAGATTGACCTGCGAAATGGATTTGCCGTAATAAAGCTGAGCGGCCGACTCCACGCCGTAAGCGCCCCGCCCCAGATAGATGCGGTTCAGGTATAAATGCAGAATTTCATCTTTGCTCAGCGTCCGTTCCACCCGCCAGGAAAGCACTATTTCCCGCAGCTTGCGGTCGTAAGTCTTTTCGTTGGTCAGAAAAAAAGTTCTGACCATCTGTTGGGTGATGGTCGAAGCGCCCTGCACGGTGTGCCCGGCCTGAAGGTTGGCGATAAAAGCCCGCACCAGTCCCATGAAATCCACGCCCTGGTGTTGACGGAAGTTGGAATCCTCAGCGGCCAGGAAAGCCTGGATTACTAGGGGGGGAATGCGATCCAAGGGCAGAACCAGGCGGTGCTCGCGATACAGTTCGGCCAGAGGGATATTATTTTCAGCATAGATGTAAGAAATAGTGGGCGGGTTGAAATTCTTCAACTCGTCGAAAGACACGTCGGCCATATCCTGGCTGTAAACGTAGAGTATGCCCAGAGCCGTAACCAGCGGCCAGAAAAA
>JAISRV010000345.1 GCA_031273445.1 Candidatus Adiutrix sp.
TCCGGCAAGACCGCTTTGGCGGCTGAATTCATCCGGCGCTGGCGCGACAGGGTTCCGGTCGTCGCGCTGAAGGCCGCCACCGTGTCGCGGGACGGGGGCGGCTGCCCCTACGGCCGGCATGGCTGCGGCCTCTGTTCCTCCATGGAGGCCGATTATCTGCTGACGCGGGAAGAGGATCGCGACGGCCCCAAGGACACCTCGCGGCTGTTGGCCGCCGGGGCCCATCAGGTCTTCTGGCTCCGGTCGACGCGCGCAGCCCTGCCGGAGGCTTACGGCCGCTTCCTTGAAGAATCCCTGAAAGGGGCGCTGGTCATCTGCGAATCCAACAGTTTGCGGGAATATGTGGCGCCGGGCTGTTTCATCATGATGCAAAACGCCGCGGGCCCCGGTAAGCCCTCTTCGCGACGGGTGCGGGAGATGGCGGATTTGACGGCGGCGAACGGTTTTCAGCCGGATGACCTGGCCCGCATCGCGGAGCGGGTCAAAGTCGCGCCCTCGGCTGACGGCCCGACTGTTTCGCTTCGCCCGGCTGAAGCGCGCTTTTAGCCGGCGCCGGGGCTTTTGAGGCCGCCTTCGGCCGGTCCGCGGCCTTCAAATTCCGGCCCTTCTTTTAATTCCAGGGAGCCATAAAGTCGCGGACCCGGCCGCCTTTTTCCAGATGCCTGATCAGGGCGCTGCCGAAAATGGCCGCCTCCGGCCTCAGCCGCTCCGGCAGCTCGGCCAGCTGTTCCGGAGACGACAGCCCGAAGCCCAGGGCCAGGGGCAGCCTGAAGGCTTCACGAGCCCGCCCCAGAGTGGCCGCCGCTTCCGGGGGCAGACCGGCCCTGACCCCGGTGACGCCCATGACGGAGACCACATAGACATAGCCTTCAGCCTCGGCGGCGTAAAGCTTCATCTTCTCCAGGCTGGTGTTGTGACCAACCAGCGGCAAGAGGGCCAGACCGTGTTTTTTGAGGATCAGCCGCCAGGGCCCGCTTTCTTCCAGCGGCAGATCCGGCACGATCAGGCCGTGAACCCCGGCCTCCGCCATGCGCCGGGCCAGAAGCTCTAGGCTGAGGGCCATGATTTCCTGAACCGTCGCCCCCGGCTTTTGCGCCGCCGCTTCAGCCCAGCGGAACTGGATAAAAGGGTTGACGTAGCCCATGAGCGCCAGTCCACAGGAAAACCGGCGCTCCGTCAGGCCGCTTAAGATATAGGCGAGCCCGCCGCCGTTCGCCAGCGCCTTCTGGCCGGCCGCGGCCACTACCGGGCCGTCGGCCACGGGGTCTGAAAAAGGCACGCCGATCTCAATGATGTCGGCCCCGTTTTCCTCCAGCTCCGCCATGACGGCCCAGAATTCGGCCCGGCCGGGAAAGGCCGCGGGCAGGAAGGGAATTTTGCTCAAAAGGCCGTGCCGGGCCTTTTCTTCTATGATGACGGCAAGTTTCGAAGCGTTCATGCCAATTCCTCCTTCGGCCGGCCGGCGGTTTTTGTTTCAGCCCCCAGAGCCTCGCCGATGATGTCCATATCTTTGTCGCCGCGGCCGGACAGGCAGACCAGAACCGTCGCGCCTTTCAGCTCCGCGGCGTTTTTAAAGACCCAAGCCAGGGCGTGGGAAGATTCCAGAGCCGGGATGATGCCCTCATGCCGGGCCAGGGCCATAAAGGCGTTCAGGGCTTCGGCGTCGGCGGCCAGATCATAGCGGACGCGGCCGATGGAGTGGAGATGGGCGTGTTCGGGGCCGACCCCGGGATAATCAAGGCCGGCGGAAATGGAATGCGACGGCAGCACCTGCCCGGCTTCATCCTGAAGCAGCATGGAAACCTGCCCGTGGAGCACGCCCGGACGGCCTAGATTGATCGGCGCGGAATTGTGGCAGCCCGGCTCGCCCGTGCCCGCGGCCTCCACGCCGACTATGGCCGCTCCCCCGTCGGCCAGAAAATGGCGGAACATGCCGATGGCGTTGGAGCCGCCGCCCACGCAGGCCACCACATAATCGGGCCTGCGCCCGGCCGCCGCGATTATCTGCTCCCGGGCCTCCCGGCTGATGACGCTCTGAAAATGAGCCACCAGCGTAGGAAAGGGGTGAGGCCCGGCGGCCGTGCCGAAACAGTAGTGGCTTTCATGCTGGCGGG
The DNA here is from genome assembly GCA_031273445.1 of Candidatus Adiutrix sp. GTDB lineage: Bacteria > Desulfobacterota > Desulfarculia > Adiutricales > Adiutricaceae > Adiutrix. Next base: position 2,115 of record JAISRV010000345.1, read on the forward strand.
CTATCCAGTAACGCAGAGTTTCGTTAATGGCGTCCTTGAGGGTTTGACTGCCGTCTTCCACCGCCACGACTTCCGTCCCCAACAGACGCATCCGTTCAACGTTGGCGCTTTGCCGCCTGACGTCCACGGCGCCCATAAAAACCTTGGCCGCCAGGCCCAGCCGCGCCGCCGCCGCCGCCGTAGCCACGCCGTGCTGCCCCGCCCCGGTCTCGGCGATCAGGCTGGTCTTGCCCATCTTTTTGGCCAACAGGGCCTGGCCGAGGGTGTTGTTGACCTTATGGGCCCCGGTGTGCAGAAGGTCTTCCCTCTTGAGATAAAGTTTCAGCCCCAGACTTTCCGACAGGGTCGGGCAGTAGGTCAGGGGGGTGGCGCGGCCGGCGAAATTCCTCAAAAGATCGTCCAGCTCGGCCTGGAAATCAGGCCGGGGCAGGAAATGGGCCATCGCC
>JAISRV010000349.1 GCA_031273445.1 Candidatus Adiutrix sp.
CCCCCCCCCCCCCCCCCCCCCCCCACCACCCCCCCGCCCCCAGGTTGAGATAGTCGTCGTCAGCCATGAAGACAGTTTTTTTACCCAGCGCCTGGACCGCGTCCAAAAGCCGCAAATCAATATTTTCCTGGGTCTGGAGGAAGACGCACAGGTCGCACCACCTGGCGTCTTCCAGCCGGGCCCGCCCGCTTAATAGAAAACGGTGGCTGATGCTTCCGTCGGCGGCCAGAAGATCCAGCGGCTCCTTCAATAAGGTGATGGAGGAGGCGTTCAGCCCCGCGCCGATGCTCAGTATGCGGGGTATGTCAACATTTTGGTCGAGCATTCTTCCAGTATAACACAATCTTTGCCATGCGCTCGCCCATGGTGTAAAATAGCGGCATTTCTCAGGGTTCTAGGGACAGCGTCCCTAGGAGTCTTAATCGCCTCTTTTCAGTTGCCATGACAACTGCCGGCGAAAATGGGGACGGTTTATGGCCGATGACAGGGCGAGCGACAATAAAGGGCTGTTCCCGGCCGGCAATTCCCGGCCGCATCGACTTTCGGCGGAGCTTGGCCCCAACGGGGGCCTTGACGGCGACCAGGCCGATCTTTGGCGGCGCCTGCGGGGCCGCGATATTTTTCTGTGGGGGGCCGGCCGCTGGGGGCGGGTCATCTGCCTGCGGCTGGAAGAATGGGGCCTGGAGGCGGCCGGGTTTCTTGATTCCAAGGCCGACCGCCTGAGCCCCTCCGTGCTTGGCCGCCCCCTGTCCCGGCCCGAGCCTTTTTTGGCCCAAGGCCCCGGCGGCCCCCGGGGGCCGGTTCTGATCATCACCCCCCATTTTTTCAAAGAGTCCATGCTGCCTCAGGCCGAGGCCGCCGGGTTCAAGCGCGGGCGCGACCTTTTCCTGGCCGAGGACTTCGCGCCGCATCATTATATCGTCGAAGTCAGCGGAGTCTGTAATCTCAGGTGCCTGGCCTGCCCGCGCGGCCGCCAAACCCCCCAGGCCCGGCGCGGCGGCTTCATGAGTCTGAAATCTTTCAGAGCGGCGGCGGAAAAAATAAAGCGCGAAGACCCCCTGGCCGCCAACCTTCAACTTTATCAGTGGGGCGAACCTCTTTTAAACCCCGAGTTGCCCCAGATGATTGAGGAGGCCCGCGCCGCTGGTTTGCCGGTCTCCATCTCCTCCAACCTCAACGTCGAGGCCGACCTCGAAAGGGTGGCGGCCGCCGGGCCCGACTGGTTCCGAGTTTCAGTCAGCGGCACAGGTTCCGATTACGAACGAACCCACGCCGGGGGCCTTTGGGCCAAAGTGTTGGCCAACATGGAGCGACTGGCCCGGAGCCGTGACCAGGCCCGCAGCCGGATGCGCATAGAGGTATACTATCATCTATATGTGCATAATCAGGGGCGGCAGTTGTCTGAAGCGCGTGAAATATGCAAACGCTTCGGCTTCGAATTTCAGCCGGTTCAGGCCTACCTCATCGGCCTGGAAGAAGTGTCGGGCCAGTTGAAGGGCCGCCCCTTCCCCCCTGAAGCCCAACAGGCGGCTTCTCTTTTGAACGTGACCATCGACCAGGCCCTTTTAGCGGCCCGGCGCGACGCGGCCCTCCCCTGCCCGGCGGAAAACGTGATCATGGTGGATTGGGATCTGTCGGCGCCGGTCTGCCTGATGTATTTCGACCGGAAACAGCCGCCTCTGAGCGGCAATTTTCTGCAAACGCCGTTGGCGGAAATAAAGCGGCGGCGGAAGGCCTCGCCCCTCTGCGCCCTTTGCCGCAGCCAGGCCCTGCACCGCTATTGCGACGTGTATTACAATTGGCCCCTGAAGGACGCTGAATGATGAACCATCATTTTGAAGATTTCACCGAAGGCCGCTATCGCGGCCTTTTAGAATTGGCCCGCCGGAATTACCGCTTCATCGGATATGAAGATTTCAAGTCAGAGGGCCGCAATATCTTGTGGCGGCATGATGTCGACATGTCCGCCCATCGGGCCTTCCGGCTGGCTGAAATAGAGGCGGAAGCCGGAATTTCAGCCACTTATTTTATTCTGCTCCACTCGTCATTTTACAATCCCCTGGAAAAAACCGTGGCCGATCTGGTTGAGGGAATATTGGGCCTGGGCCACCGGCTGGGGCTTCATTTCGACCCTGGTTTTTATGGTTTAAATATAAATGATCTCAATGGCTTCCAAGAGGCCCTGCTCATGGAAAAAAATATTTTGGAGACTGTTTTCAAAAAGGAAGTCAGGGCTTTTTCCTTTCATGACCCGGACACGGGCAGTTGGCTAAATTTTGAAGAAGACATATTCGCCGGCCTGATCAACGCCTATGGAGCTTATTTTAAAAGCCGCTACTCCTACTGCTCGGATTCCAACGGTTATTGGCGTTTCCATCGCCTTTCAGACCTGCTGGAAAAAGCGGCCGCAGAACGCTTGCACATTCTGACCCATCCGGCCTGGTGGGTCCCGGAAGCGGCGGCCCCGCGTGAACGCGTCAGCCGGGCCATAGACGGCCGCGCCGCTTTTCAGCACCGCTTTTACGACGAATTTCTGGCCGCCCATGGCCGAAAAAACATAAAATGAATATTTGAAATTATTTAATGGCGCGGTCCCTGGAGGAAACCGCCGGCCCCGGAGGCTTAGGTTGATGAACGAGCCCAGGCGGAACCGTCGGCCTCTAAAATGGCCGCTCTTTTTTATAGACAACCCTGAAGCCGTTGATCAGAAGCTCTTCCAGGCCGATCCAAGGCGGTAAAATGTCGGGAAAAAGCCGGGCGAACCAGTAATAATTCAGGTTCCAGAACGGTTGCAGCGAAATAAGGCGCATTTCGTTGAAATTGGAAAACATGTTCATAAAATCCACCGCCGACCACTTGTTCAGCCACTCCTCAGCCCATTGCAGCGAGGCTTCCAGACCGAAATCTTTATAATACCGGGCCAGCGCCTGCCTGGAAAAAATCAAATGATGCCAGGGGATCCGTATAAGCGGGGCCATGTGCAGACCGTCGGCGGCGTTATAAATCGGGCTGAAATTGAGATATAAATATCCGCCGTCCGCCGCCAACTCGCTCATGGCTTTCAGCATCAGCGGCGGATTTTTAAAATGCTCAAAGGCGGAGAATGAAGTCACCATTTCATATTTACGTTCGTGCCTGGCCGCGCTTATGTCCGTCGTCAAATACTTTAAACGCCCATCCGCCCCCTCCAGGAATGATTCCCAGGCCGGATGGGGTTGTATATCCAATCCGCAACTGAAATCGCAGCCCATTTCGAAAGCCGCCCTGGCAAAATAACCCGAACCGCAGCCCACATCGCAAAAGCTTTTAAAGAGCTCGACTTTTTTAACCTCGACGGCGAACCTCAGTTCCCCTTTGGCCGATTCCACCATGGCGGCCGGATCAGCCTTGGGCCAAGACTCGGTAAATCCGCCCATCAATTCGTTCAACCGCGCTAAAACATCATAATCGTCCCTGACCTCGGCGAAAGACCTGCCCTTCAAAAGCCGTTTCAGGTCCGGCAGGCGGGCGGCATTGCTTTTAAGCTGCTCTGATGAAGGTTTTTTCTTCAGGGCTTCCTTTAAAAGGAACATATCGCGTCTTCTTTCCCGTCTACTCCAAGTCCCGAAGGCGGCTGTGCGCCGCTGAAGCCGTTGAATCGCAAGCCCGCCCTTTCTTTGCTCAATCTCTGCAAAACACATTTCGTCGATAGAAAAAAACAGCGGCTGAAACTGCTTGAAAGGCTGCGCCTCTAACATTAGGGGCGGGCCAATTGCAATGCCTCTTCTAATATTCGGCAATACATTGCCATCTTCTCTTCCGAGAACACATCCTCCCTGAGCGGACCCCGCCAGCAAAGCCCGGCCGGG
>JAISRV010000405.1 GCA_031273445.1 Candidatus Adiutrix sp.
AGTCTGCGGGCGGTCGACCTGGCCTGCCGTTACGGCGGCGAGGAGTTCATAGCCCTTTTGCCTAAGGCCGATATCATCATCGCCGAAAAAGTGGCCAAAAGAATCATGGATCAAATCGCCAAGTCGTCTTTCCCCCAACACCCGGAGTTCAGCTTCACCGCCAGCATCGGCCTCGCCGACGGCATCCCCGCCCCGGACGAGGTCCTGGAAGATTTCATCAAAAAAGCCGACGCGGCCATGTATGAAGCCAAAAACGCCGGCCGCAACAGAATCGGCAAGGCATCTTGAAAATGAGAATAAGGCTCGGCTTGGCCGACTTGGGGCGTCGCTATGACCGAAGACATAAAAACAGGCCGGCCGGGCGCCGCCTTCAGGTTCGGTTTCATTCCGACTCCCGATTTCGCCCTCACGGCCTTCACCGCCTTCATCGAGACGCTGCGCCAGGCGGCCGAAGCCGGAGGCGGCCCCGCCGCAAGGTCTTCCGTCCATTGGGAAGTCATGGGCGCGACGGACGCGCTGATCCGCTCCAGCTGCGGGGTGGAATTAAAGCCGGACGGTCCGCTGCGCGACCCGGCCGCCTTTGACTACGTCGTCGTGGTCGGCGGTTCGCCCGAAGGCTTCCGGGAGGCCCCGGCGCGGGTTCTGGCCTACCTGACGGCCGCGGCCGCAGCCGGCGCAACGGTCATAGGCCTGGCCGGCGGGATCTTCTGGCTGGCCGCGGCCGGCTTATTGAAAGACCGGCGCTGCTCGCTGCACTGGCATCACTATCAGACCTTCAAAAACAACTTTCCGGAAGCCTTCCCGATCATTGACGAACCTTTCGTCGAAGACCGGGGCGTCATCACCTGCCCCGCCGGCCCGGACGTGGCCTCGCTGGCCTTATACCTGATGGAAGCCTGCTTCGGCACGGAAAGGCTGATGCGGATTCTGCGAAACATGCTGCTGGACGCTCATCAGCCGCCTGAACACCCCCGCTCGTCGCAATTGAGCGACTACCGCAATCTGGCCGACCCGCGCATAAGGCAGGCCGTTTTTTTTATGGAACAGAACATCGCCTCGCCCATCACCGCCGAAGAGGCCGCTGAAGCGGCGGGCATCAGCGCCCGGCAACTGGAGCGCCTGTTCCAGGTTTTTCTGCGCGATTCCCCGGCCGGCTATTTCCGCAAGCTGCGCCTGCGCCACGCCGCCTGGCTTTTACGCAACACCCGCAAATCCATTACCGACATCGCGCTGGAATGCGGCTTGTCAGACAGCTCCCATTTCGCCAAACGCTACCGCGAGCTTTTCGGCCACGCGCCGGGGCGCGACCGCCAGAACGCCAGGAACCAGCCGGCGGCGGACGACCAAGCAACCGATTTCCAGAGTTACTGACCCGCCGAATAAACATATTAAGCGTTATTTCATAAAAGCCAGAAATCACGACACTTTTGCCGCCGAGGCGTTGCGGTGCTTAATAGCTGAGTCTATAATAAGTTCCCTGGTCATGAGACGGGGCGCCGACCAAGCGCCGGGAGGTCGCGTAGGTTCGGAGACGACGAGAAACTGAAGCGGCGAGGAACTGAAATTGGGTTCTCTTTTCTTCATCCCTAAAAAACCATATTGGCGGCCGGAGACCGGATACGGTTTTTTCAAAGGCGGCCTAATCAGCTTCTATGCCCACAGCCTCTACTGGCTGGCGCGCCACGCCGGCGTGGTTCAACTGAACGCCGACCTGTTTCGGGACGGGGAGGCCGTCATTTTTGCCGAATTCACCCCTCCTGAACTGCTCCGGCTGATAGAAACGGCCGGCCTCCGCGACCTGCGCCGCCACCCTTGGGGTCTGAGCTGGCGCTTTTTAAAACAGCCCCGGGGCGCGGACGACGATTTTTCAGGTTTCGACCTTTGGCGGGAAACGATAATCAGACATCTGGCCCGCCCCCAGGCCGCGGATCAGGCGGAATACCGGCCGGCCTGACCGGGGCGATTTTTGTTTCGGCCTAGCCGGCCGGGGCGGAGCTGGCGAATTTTTAAAAATGTTTGCCCACACCTGAAAACTGCTGGGACTTTATGTCCGTTCCGGCCGTGGCCCGCTTCCGCCCGAACCTCCGCCGCCAGACCCGCTTCCGCCAGCCCCTCCGCCGCCCGGCTTGGCGGTCTGAACCGTTTTCAGCCTTCTTTTTTCCAAAAAATATTCCGCGGCGGGGCCCACCAGATTAATGGCCGCCAGAAAAAAAATCACGGCGATCAAAAGCCGCGACCAGGCTTCGCCGGCCCCGGACAAACGAAAGACGCCGGAAAAACCGAAGGCGAAGGTGGTGGTCGCCGTCGCCATCTTTTTCACTGTCGGCATAATTTTCATGAAGCGGGTTTCATTTGGCGGCCGCGGGGTCGCCGGCGAGGGCGTTTTTGACCTGAACGCTGAGGCTGCGGGCGGACAATTGCTGGTCTATGGCGAAAAGGCCCGCGGCCTGGTCCTGGGCCAGCCTGTATTTTTGCGCGATCTCCAGGGCGGCGGCTTCTTCTTCGATTTGTTCGGTGACGAACCACTGGAGGAATATCTCAGTGGCGTGATCGCCTTCATCTTTGGCCAGACTCATCAGAGCGCCGATGAAGCCGGTGACCTTCTGTTCGTGCTCATAAGCTTTTTCAAAGACGGCCAGCGGCGATTTCCATGTGAACGGCGGAGCTTCTATGGGGCCGGGCTTCATTTGCCCGCCGCGGTCCAGAATATAATTGTGCATCTTTTCAGCGTGAAATATTTCTTCCCGCACCTGAAGGTCCATCCAGTGGGCGGCCCCGCCGTAGCCTTCCTTTTTCAGCCAGGCGCCCATGGCCAGGTAAAGATAAGCCGAGTAGAGTTCAGCCGTAACCTGCCCGTTTAAAGCGGTCGTCATTTTTTTAGACAGCATATGTTCCTCTTTTCTTCATTGGAAGCCGTATTCCCGAAAATTTAAGACAAAAAACGCCGGGGCGCTTTGCCGGCCTCATGAAAGGCGCGGCAAAAAGCGGCCGGCGGTTGTTCGGCGGCAGTTACGCCGCGGCCCTCCAGAGACCGTGCAGGTTGCAGTATTCCCTGGCCGCGACTTCCGTGGCGTCGCACTTGAATTCGGCGACAGGCAAGTCGCCGGGTTTGAGGAATTTTCGTAAACTCAGGCCGTCGGCGACCAGTTCAATCCACATGATGTAATGTTTTTCCTCCATAGGGTGGAGGGCGGAGCCGACCGACACTTTGTAGCCGCCGGGTATTTTTTCAATCACGGGCACATGTTTTTCTTTGGCCGCGTCAGTTGTGTTGGCGGTCACGACTTTGACCTTCTGCCCGCAACAGACGACGGGGCCGCCGCCTTCAAAGAGGTTTTCCAGAATGTTGCCGCAGATTTCACATTTGATGATGCCGTGTCCTTCTATCATATCGACCTCCAATTTTTTTATCAGTAGTGAAAGTTATATGGCGAAAAAACTCGCCTCATGACCTTAATATTTGTCTGGCTGCAAAATAACCTTAGACCAGACGGGTCAATAATAGCATAAAAGCTAAGGTTTGACTACATTTAAAAGAGCCTCGAAGTGACTCGATGGATGCGCGCAGGCCGGGCACTTCTGCGGGGGCTCTTTGGCTTCGACGACCCAGCCGCAATTCAGGCAACGCCAGACTATGGGCGAGTCGCTTTTGAAAATAGCGCCGCTTTTGATTTCGGCCAGGTATTCATTGAAGCGTTTCTCGTGATAGGCTTCGGCCACGGCGATGTTCTTCATGGTTTCGGCGGCTTCGGTGAAGCCTTCTTCCTTGGCCACACGGGCGAAGTTGGGATACATTTCGGTGTGTTCGTAGTGCTCGCCGGCCGCCGCGTCCGCCAACTGCTGCTTGACGTCGCCCAGATAGCCGGCCGGGAAAGCGGCGGTGACGGAAACTTCGCCGCCTTCAAGAAACTTGAAGAGCCGCTTGGCATGTTCCTTTTCCTGGTTGGCCGTTTCTTCAAATATCTGGGAGACTTTGACGAAGCCCTCTTTTTTGGCGATGGACGCGGCATAGGTGTAACGGTTGCGGGCCTGCGATTCGCCGGCAAAAGCGGTCAGGATGTTTATTTCGGTTTGGCTGCCTTTCAACTTGGACATTTTACCCTCCTCAAGATAAAAAATGACCTGGAAAAAATAAACCGGGCGCCCCCGGCCTGCACTGTGAAAATATAATCTAATTCTGTAATATTAGAGCTCTTAAGCAGGTTTGTCAACCGCGCCTGGATCCTGTGGGGGCGAACCTCGTTCGCCTTTCGCTTGTCGTTGCGAGCGCCGCCGCCCGGAAGGCCCCGGCCGCCCAAAAACCAATCGCCGGCCAGGCCCATGCGGCCAGGATGCGGAGCATCCTAGGCTCCAGGGCGAAGCCCTGGCTTGGCCAGCCAGGTCAGGGCGATCAGCAATAGAAAGGCCCCGGCGCAGAGCTGGTAGATTTCGGCCGCGGCCAAAATGAAGCCCTGATTGGTGATCTGGCGGGCCAGGAAGCCCGCGGCCTGCTCCTGGGTCAGGCCCAGGCCGGCCAGGGTCTCGAAGGTTTCCCGCACGACGGGCTCGTAAAGGTCTCTCAGTTCGGTCAGGCGCGCGTGGTGGAGGGCCTCGCGCCTTTCCCAGAGGGTGGTCACGGCCGAGGCCCCGATGGAGGCGAAGATGGTTCTGATGCAGTTGAACAGGCCCGAAGCGCCGGCTATTCTGGCCGGATTAAGGCCGATGAAGGTCAGGCTGGTGATGGGGACGAAGAAGCAGGCCAGGGCCAGGCCCTGGACGAACTGGGGAATCACGATGAAGGCCAGGTCGGCCTGCGGGGAGAAATTGGCCCGCCACAGCATGAC